>CANNAV010000046.1 GCA_947502585.1 uncultured Pseudovibrio sp. | reverse complement strand
CGTAGGTGAAGACCACGCCCGGCGGCTCTAGCCCATTCCACGGCCGATCATCCCTTGCCAGAGCCCAGAAATAACCGGTTTTGGTCTTGCCCTTTCCCGGTTCCAGCACCAGGGCAGGAGTTTCATCCATAAACAGTCTGGAGGAGACTTTAAGGTGCTTAAGCAGCGCCTCATAAAAGGGCTTGAGCCCATAAGCGGAGCGGCCCACCCAGTAGGCCAGTGTGGTCTCGACAGGCAGTCCGCCGGGAATGATATGGTCGGGTGCAGGCGCTTGTTTGACGCCATCCGCGCACGACCGGCAAGCGTATTTGGGTCGGCGGGTGACGATCACGCGCAGCTGGGCCGGGATCACCTCAAGGCGCTCGGAGACATCCTCTCCGATCACATAACAGGCTCAACCGCAAGAACAGGTGGTCTCCTCAGGCTCGATCACCACCTCAAGGCGCGGCAAGTGCGCTGGCAGCTTGCCGCGATTGGTCCTGCGCTTTGTACGCGGTGTGCCGCAGGTGGGGAGCGTCTCGTTCTCAGCCTGGACAGCGGAAATGGCCGTTTCCAGACCTTCAAGCGCAAGCTCGAACTGGTCAGGATCGCACTTTTCCGATTTACGTCCGAACAGAGCGGCCTTGTAGTCGGCAACAAGCATTTCCAGCCGGGTGATGATCTCGTCTTTGAGCTCAGGCTGGCCATCCCTCTCGGCGAGCTGGGCCGTTGCCGATTGCAGCAGCGCTTTCAAAATCTCAGGGTCATCAGGAAGTTCGCTCGTCTTCACCATGAGCTGATTATACCTGATCAGCCTATCGAAAGTCGCAGAAATCAGCGCATTTTAACGCTATTCCACACCTTGAGGAGCGGGAGATTCGAGTGCTCTGACCTTGCGCCAGTCCAGTCCGCCGAACAAGGCCTCAAACTGGGCAACAGACAGGGACATGACGCCAGCTGTGATAGCTGGCCAACAGAAACTGGTGTCCTCAAGCCGCTTGTAAACCAGCACTAGGCCCGAACCATCCCAAAAGATAGGTTTCAGCCGGTCGGCCCTCCGGGAGCGGAACACAAACACCGTGCCAGTGAACGGGTCCTTGCTCAACTCGTTCTGAACCAGCGCGGCCAATCCATTATGGCCCTTACGAAAGTCCACCGGCTTTGTCGCCACCAAAATGAGAAACCGTTGCGCCGGCAGGATCACCGTCCTGCCTCCAGAAGCAGAGCGAGCTCAACGAGCTTCTTCAGGTCCACATCATGCGGCAGCCAGAGCCGCACCGCGCCAAATTCAAGCCCGATGCAGGCCTGGGCAGGTAGCTCGGGGCTTACCGCCTCCTTGATAACCGCATCCTCGGCGAAAGAAGGCCCTGGATCTTCAACGCGCACCTCCGCGAATGCCGGAGCTTCACGTTCATGAGCCTGACTTCTGACCTCCTTACCAACCCGCGCGCCAATAGTAAATCTGAGAGCGCGCGATCCCATGGCGAGCAGCCGTTGCCCGTGGTCCTTCCCGGTAACTCTCAACCACAATATCAGACCACTCGGCCACACTGCGCCGCCTCCTAAGCGTCTCGTTGGGCCGACGATCATCCGACCGCGTACCCTTTCCAGATAAAACAACCACAGACATCAAAAACTCAAGCAAAAACGCTGAAAGTTTGCCACAGGAAATTAAAATTAGAAGGTGGGGCCAGAACATCGGTTACTTTGCGTGAGGATGTCGAACTGTTCTTTATGAGCATCCTGAGTGTGGGACCGGAAACGGTTACCCACCAAAAGCCAGAGTATTGAGGGTGGACACGGACGCATAGAGGCGCGAAAATGTACGCTGTGTTCTGATGTGGACTGGCTCAGGGATCAACACCAGTCGCCAGCTTTGAAATCGGTCGTCATGATGGAATATACACGCGAAATCAGAGGGAAAACCGAAACCGCACGGCTGTTCTATATTGCCTCATTTGAGGACAACTCCAAAAGCATGGCAAAATATATCCGCAACCATTGGCAGGTAGAGAAGAGCTTGCGCCGGGTTCCGGATGTAACCTTACGGCAGGACAAATGTCGCATCAGAACCGGAAATTATGCCGCAAACTTTGCCACAATCAAACACGCCGCAATCAACTTGTTGCGTAAGGTACCAGGTAAAATGAGCCTGCCGCAAAGCGCCATTTATCAGCTCGGGATGATGACTGTATGGAGAAAATCATCCGCAATTGAAATTCAACCGATTCCCCCTTACGCTTGTCTCAGATCGACTTGATTGATTTATGAACATTATTTAAAATTCAGGAGATTATAAGAATGTCGGACTCAAACATGGGACTGGGCGATACACTTCAACATAAATTCGTGCAGTCAGACATAAACTACTTCATTGCTATTGCTCTTTGGTTTTTTCTTGGTGGCCTCGGAGCGCACCGATTTTACTTAGGAAAAATAAAGTCCGGTATAGGAATGCTTGCTCTTTTGATCAGCGGATTTGTACTTTCTTTCGTTTTTGTAGGGATTTTCCTGATTGCAGCACTGGGGATCTGGTGGGTTGTCGACGGTGTCTTAATGATCATTGCCCTCGGCAAGAGACAATCACAATAGTGGTCGATCCTGTCGGACCGAAGGCACCCAGAACACCAGTCGCTTTGGTGCCGGGTTTTCAGTGAAGCTCTGATCCGGAGATCAGAACTGGTAAAAAAAGCCCGGTCATCTCTCAGACCGGGCTTTTTAATTTCAAATCAGATCAGAGCAAACTAGTGCGCCAGAACTGCCAGAAGCAGAAGAGCAACAATATTCGTGATCTTGATCATTGGGTTTATAGCGGGACCAGCAGTGTCCTTGTAAGGGTCACCGACGGTATCACCGGTGACCGCAGCTTTGTGAGCATCAGAGCCCTTACCGCCGTAATGGCCGTCTTCAATATACTTCTTGGCGTTGTCCCACGCACCGCCGCCAGCGGTCATGGAAAGTGCCACAAACAGCCCTGTCACAATCACACCAAGTAACATCGCACCTAGGGATGCGAAGGCATTTGCTTTACCCGCAATCGCTTCAATCAGGAAGTAAATGACAATTGGAGACAGCACAGGCAGCATACTCGGAATGATCATTTCCCTGATGGCAGCCTTCGTCAGCATATCAACAGCACGGCCATAATCAGGGCGAACTTCCCCCTTCATGATGCCAGGGTTTTCTTTAAACTGACGGCGAACCTCTTCAACCACAGCACCGGCTGCGCGGCCAACGGCTGTCATAGCCATACCGCCAAACAGGAATGGCAAAAGACCACCAAAGAACAACCCGACAACCACAAACGGATTGGACAAAGAGAAATCGATGGACGCCTCAGTCATGCCCTTGAAGTAAGGGAACTGATCAGAGTTCGCAACGAAGAACTTCAGATCTTCTGTATAGGCAGTAAACAGCACCAGAGCACCAAGACCGGCAGAACCAATCGCATAGCCCTTGGTTACAGCTTTTGTGGTGTTACCAACAGCATCCAGCGCATCAGTCGTGACTCGCACTTCCGCAGGCAGGTTTGCCATTTCAGCAATACCACCAGCGTTGTCCGTGACTGGACCAAACGCATCCAGCGCCACAACCATACCAGCCAGCGCCAGCATAGTAGTCACTGCAATCGCAATGCCGAACAGACCGGCAAGCTGGAAAGTAACGATAATGCCCCCGATGATTACCAGAGCAGGCAAGGCAGTGGATTCCATGGAAACCGCAAGGCCCTGAATTACGTTGGTACCGTGACCCGTTTCAGAAGCACTTGCAATGGACTGAACCGGGCGGAAGTTTGTTCCGGTGTAATATTCAGTGATCCAGATGATCAGACCTGTCACTACAAGGCCGGAAACACCGCAGAAAAACAGATCCAACGGTGTAAAGCTGACGCCATTGCTCAGGCTAAGCACTGTATCCATACCGCCGAAGACCCAACTGGTCAGCGGATACAGAATGATCAGCGAGATAATCGCCGTGGCAATGAAGCCTTTATAAAGCGCACCCATAATGGAATTGGATGCACCAAGGCGCACAAAGAACGTACCAATGATGGATGCCACAGAGCAAACACCACAGATCAGCATTGGATACAGCATTGCAGACTGCAAATTAGCCGTACCAGCAAAATAGATCGCTGCAAGAACCATGGTCGCAACAAGCGTCACAGCGTAGGTCTCAAACAAATCCGCGGCCATACCTGCACAGTCACCAACGTTGTCGCCAACGTTATCTGCAATTGTAGCAGGGTTGCGTGGATCATCCTCAGGAATGCCAGCCTCAACCTTACCAACAAGGTCGCCGCCAACATCAGCACCCTTTGTAAAGATACCACCGCCAAGACGGGCAAAAATGGAGATCAGCGAAGCACCGAACCCAAGCGCCACAAGCGCATCAATCACAGTACGTGATGTTGGTTCAATACCCATTGGTCCGGTGAGGATCAGGTAATAAACAGCAACACCCAGAAGAGCGAGGCCGGCAACGAACATCCCGGTGATAGCGCCGGAACGGAATGCTATAGAGAGCCCTGCCCCAAGGCTTTGGCTTGCAGCCTGTGCAGTGCGGACGTTTGCCCGTACGGAGACGAGCATTCCAATAAATCCTGCGGTTCCTGAAAGAACGGCACCGATAACAAATCCAATAGCTACGGTGATAGACAGCAAATAAGCGACGATGGCAAAGATTACCACGCCGACAATTGCAACACTGGTGTACTGGCGTGTGAGGTATGCCTGCGCACCCTCTTGAATGGCACCAGCGATTTCCTGCATCTTCGCAGTCCCGGTGTCAGCAGCCATCACGCTGCGAATTGCCCAGATGCCGTAAACGACAGAGAGCAAACCGCACGCGATGGTAACGATAAGTTCAGTCATATTTCCTCCCCTAAGGGTACCCTGCTACTTATGTGTGCGTTCGTATAAAAATCCGCACTGCAACTGTGTAAATTAACGAACACAGTGACGGTATATGCCTGTCACTATCCGTCAAGTTGCTTTTGCCTGGTAGTGGAAGGAAACACGTATGTTGACGGTAGATGAACTCCTTGGAATTATTCAGAATTTAACTTTCCCTTTTTTTAGTAAACATAAGTGATACAACAAGAAACAGACATAAGATGACGAAAGGGAACACCATCAGGTTGACAGTTTCCCACCCAAACACATTTAACAATTTCCCTGAGGATAACGAAGCAGTTGCGACTAAACCAAAGACGAAGAAGTCGTTTATGGACTGGACTCTGTTTTGTTCTTCGGAACGGTAAGTTTGTGTCAGTAACGCAGACGCTCCGACAAAGGAAAAGTTCCAGCCTAGCCCAAGTAAAATCAGGGAACTCCAGAAAATCCAACGCTCTATCCCCGTAAGGCCCACAAGCGCGCACACCACGTAAAGCACAAATCCGGCACCGATTACAGCTCCATGACCGAATCGGCTGATCAAACTTCCCGTAATAAAGCTCGGGGCAAACATGGCAACCACATGCCACTGGATCCCCAGAGCTGCATCTGAGTTGGTTAAACCGCAGGCAACCATAGCGAGCGGTGCAGAGGTCATGATCAGGTTCATGATCGCGTAACTGATCATTCCACATCCAACAGCCACAATGAACTTATGTTGTTTCACAATCTGTGAAAGCGGGCGTCCACGTTCATGCTTTTCCATTTTCGCCGGCACGGGTATTTCCAAAAATACGACAAAAAACAAACCGATAAGCAACAAACATGCTTGTGCAAGGTAAGTTCCGGCAAAAAGGAATGGCTCAAACATGCCCTGTGTCAGAATAACGGCCTGCGGACCAACCACACCAGCAAGAATACCACCGGTCAAAACCCATGAAATTGCTTTGGGCTTGAAGGCTGGGCTGGCAGTATCAGCAGCAGCAAAACGCGCCTGCTGGGTAAAGGCCATAACAAAACCACTGCCGAGTGTGGAAACACAAAGCAGCGTAAAACTGCCAAGATAGGCAGCATAGGAGGCCAGCAGGGCAAACAACACACCAAACAGCAATGCACCAACAAGCCCCGCACGGCGCCCGAAATTGCGCATGATCATGCCAGCAGGTAACGTTCCGATGGCAGTTCCAAGCACAAAAGCAGTAACAGGCAACGTAGCCAGAGACTTGTCATCAACCAGCAAAACGGAGGCAAGAATAGAGGTGGTTGCAAAAATGATAGGAGGAACACCACCGGCAAACGACTGGACGAGCGCCAAAAGCAGTGCATTGCGCTTTGCCAATCCGTCATCAATCAACGGAGCCACCAAAGTATTTGCCATAATGTAAACTTTCAAAAAAATCAGGAAGGAGCCGACAGCCTAATCAATTCCATATAATGAGCAACCACAGAGCTCGCCAGATCACCTGCAACTTCGGGAGATATACGCACAACCCGATGAGAATACGTCATGCAAGGCAAAATAAATTGATTATTCAGTTTTCTGAGTTTTCTCTTTTGACCAGGAAAGACGTGCTGAACTCTCAATTAAAAATGGCTGAAACCTGCTGCTCCATAAAGGGTAAAGGCCTTGCCATTCAGGCTCAGAGAAATCGCTTCCCTGGAAACATCAGCAGCAGTCAGCGCTCCAACCTGTGCACAACGTAAACCAGCCTCATGAAGAGCCTTCTCAAAAGCATCGGCATTCTCAGGCATCACGGCTGCGAGGATCTCGTAGTCATCTCCGCCTGTAATTGTTGTCTCAAGAAACGCTGCATCCTTCGCAACCATCGCAGAAGCAGCATCAGACAGTGGAACAGCCTCCAGCTTCACTGAGGCTTGCACCTGAGATGTCCGGCACATGTGCCCAAGGTCAGCAACCAGTCCGTCAGATACATCCATCGCTGCAACAGCATAGGCGCGCAGAGCAGTTGCAGCGCCAACACGTGGCTGTGGCAGCAAATAGCGGTTTAACAGGAATTCACGATGCTCAGCAGAAAGGCCGCAAGTGTCGGCAAGCCCTTCTTCCAGCCGCAGCTTCAGGCCTAGCGCAGCATCACCAATGGTGCCGGTCAGATAAAGAAGCGCACCAGCGACCGCCTCATTACGGCGAACCACCTGCCCCTTCGGGATCTGGCCAAACGCGGTAATGGATAGCAGCGGTCCTTGCGGGCAGGAAATCGTATCACCGCCGAGAAGGGCAATCTGGAACCGATCCTGAACCAGCTTCAGGCCACGGCAGAACTCTGCCACCCACTCCTCACTGATGTCCCTGGAAAGTCCGATCCCCAGCAAATACCCGATGGGTTCAGCACCTTTTGCCGCCAGATCCGAAAGATTCACACCAAGCGCTTTTTGCGCCACATCAAATGGTGGGTCGTTTTCAAAAAAGTGTACCCCTGCCATCAGCATGTCCTTGGTTACAACCAGGTCACATCCGGTGTCAGGGGCAAAGACGGCTGCATCATCTTGCAGATGCACGGCACCCGCGCTGGTGGCGAGCGGCGCAAAATAACGCTCTATAAGCGAGAACTCTCCCGGTCTGGAACTGGCAGCCTGCCCACTCATTTTTTAGTCTTCGAATTCGGACTGACGCAGTTCGCGAGCCAGACGGTTCAGGATACCGTTGACCAGACGTGCCTCATCTCCATCATAGAAGGACTTTGTTACATCAATATATTCATTGATAATAACGCGGGCCGGAACGTCTTTTTTACGCAAAAACTCCGCACAACCAACACGAAGGATCGCACGTAAAGTGGTATCGATACGCTTAAGTGGCCAGTCCTGAGAAAGCGCTGTGTGAATGCGCGGATCAATACGCAGCTGATCCTCAAACACCGCCTGCACCAGATCACGAAACCATGCCGGATCGGCTTCGCGGTACTGGTCACCGTCCACTACCTGACCAAGCCGATAAGCCTCATACTCATTCAGCACATCATTGAGCCGCGCACCAGTGATTTCCATCTGGTACACAGCCTGAACAGCAGCCAATCTGGCAACCCCACGCTTATTCGCGGGTTTTACTTCGGCGTTTTTCTTATTGTTTTCAGTTGTCATCCTAAACCTTACACACCGAACCGGTCGCGCACGTCAATCATAGCAAGACAAGCTTCAGCAGCACCGCCGCCCTTGTTCCTCTTGGAAATGCTTGCGCGCGCCCATGCCTGATCATCATTCTCAACTGTCTGGATACCATTACCAACTGCAACGTTTGCATCCACAGAAAGATCCATGATCGCACGGGCCGACTCGTTAGAAACGATGTCGTAATGGGTTGTTTCACCGCGAATTACAACACCGAGCAATACAAAACCGTCATAATCTGCATCACCATTTTCCATAGCCGTTAACGCCATAGAAAGCGCTGCAGGAATTTCCAGCACACCTGGCACGGGCAACCGGGAGATTTTCGCTCCTTCACGGTCCAGCACATCTGAAGCACCTTCATAAAGGGCCTCAGCCAGGTCTTCGTAAAACCGTGCTTCAATAACAAGAATGTGCGGAACGGCGCTCATTTAATTTCTCCTCATGCCAACCACATCTTCTCACTAAACACTCAGCAAAAACGGGTTAAGGCCATGGGTACGGACAGTACCCACGTTTGTTCACTCAGGAACCATGCCCCACGCAAAATGTCCAGTAATTTCCTGCAGAAGATTTCGGCTATAAGGCTATTTTGCGATTTCTGCAAGGCCTGGAAACTCAGCGAGGCGCGCAACGTACCGGGCCATCATGTCCACTTCCAGATTAACCTCATCGCCCATATGGCGATCAGACCACGTGGTCACGTCCAGCGTGTGCGGAATAAGGAACACAGAAAACGTACTTCCTTCAGCCTCATTGACCGTCAAAGAGGTACCATCCAGACAAACAGAGCCCTTTTTCGGGATAAACCGTGCAAACTCAGGCGCACATTCGAACTTGATATACACGCTCTCCGGGTGCTGCCTGTATTCAACAATTTCAGCGATACCGTCTGCATGCCCCAGAACAATATGCCCTCCCAGCTCCGCGCCCATAGTAAGGGAACGTTCCAGATTAACCCGCTGACCAACTTTCCAGTCCTTAACCGTAGTTACTTCCAGTGTCTCAGTTGCAGACTCAACGGTAAACCAGCTCTGCTCGCGGTCGCGCCCTTTCGCAACAACAGTGTGGCAGACGCCGGAACAGGCAATGGACGCACCAATATCAATCCCTTCAGGATCGTAAACAGTTCCAATTTTTGCCCTCTGCCCTGCAGCAATCTGCTCCAGCCCGAGGACAGTTCCAACGTCACTAACGATACCCGTAAACATCTAGAACCTTTCCTTCGGTGTATATCGCCACAACAGATCTTCGCCTGCATGACGCAGCACCTGCTTGTTATAACCGTCTGTCAAACTCTCCAGCCCTTCAAATCCGAAAGGCTGAATGCCACCGGAACCAATCAGACCGGCTCCCTGGAAAATCAAAAGCTCATCCACAAGATCTTGCTGCAGCAGGCCGTGCGCAAATTCCGCGCCGCCCTCAACCATAATCTGGGAGAGACCATGCATGTAAAGCGCATCCAGTGCCTTATCAAGACAGACCTTCCCATTTTTGAGGCAGTCATTGACGATAACGGTCACGCCTTCCCGTTCAAGCGCACTGACGCGGTAATCCGGTGCATATTCCCCAATCACCACCCACAAGGAGTTACTCTCAGCGCTCTGTACCAGCCTGGAAGAAAGCGGAATACGGGCCTGACTATCAAACACCACCGGCTTCGGAGAGCGATGTGCCATGCCCGGCAGGCGAACGGAAAGCTGAGGATCGTCTTCTAAAACCGTGCCGATGCCCACAACAATGGCATCCATCTGTGCCCGCATCGCATGCACCAGCTGTTGCGACAAAGGACCGGAGATCGCCACCTGTCCGGCTCCGTGTTTGCCGATATAGCCGTCTTTAGACACGGCCATCTTGAGTTGCACAAACGGACGTTCATTAAGGATACGGGAAATATGACCTCGAACAGCCTCCTGGCATTCCTCTTCTAAAATGCCAATAATGACTTCAACACCGCCCTCTTCAAGAATCTTCTTGCCGCGCCCGGCAACAGCAGGGTTGGGATCAGCAGTGCCATAAACAACCCGCCTCACACCAGCGGCCACAAGCGCTCGCGCACACGGACCGGTACGTCCGTAATGAGCACAAGGTTCAAGGGTTACATAGGCTGTTGCGCCCCTGGCATGCTCACCGGCATCTTTAATGGCGAGAACTTCAGCATGAGAGCCGCCGGGAGGCAGAGTTGCTCCCTGCCCCACTATTACAGGACCATCACCAAAGTCGTTTGTCAGAATTGCTCCGACAGGAGGGTTGGGCCACGTTCGGCCCTTTGCACGAATGCCATAGCTGAGCGCCGCAGCCATAAAGCGCTCGTGCTCAGCGCGTTCCTTAACATCCAATGCTTTGTGACCAGACAAAGCCATCCCCCTGCCAGCACTACAGCGCATCCCGGAAAGGAAAACCGGTCTTCCGGGCAAATACGCAAAACAACACCGCAAACAGCCAGAGATTACGTCCGTGGCGGCATCATCAGCGGATCAACGTCCGCGTCGGAAAGCTCATCCAGCAGAGCCTCAAAGTCTTTGGCCTCGCGGAAATTCTTATAAACAGAAGCGAACCGTACATATGCCACATCGTCAAGGGTTTTTAACCCTTCCATAACCAGATGACCAATATCTTCCGCCACAACGTCACTTTCACCAGAGCTTTCCAACTGTCGGACAAGACCGCTCACCATACGCTCAATACGTTCTGGTTCTACGGGACGTTTACGGGTTGCGATGAGAACCGAGCGCATCAGCTTTTCGCGATCAAAAGGAACGCGGCGGCCATTACGCTTAATAACAGTCAGCTCACGCAGCTGAACCCGCTCAAAGGTGGTAAAACGACCACCACAAGTCTGGCAGACTCTGCGCCGACGGATAGCCGTATTATCCTCGGTCGGGCGCGAATCCTTCACCTGGGTGTCATCACCCCCGCAATATGGACAACGCATCTCGCCTGCCTCCTTATTTAAACACTAAAGAACCGCCAAAGGGTATTCGGCGGTTCTTCCCGTTTAAATCAGTTTTTATAGATTGGGAACCGGGCAGTGAGGGCCAGTACCTTCTCTTTGACCTGTGCTTCCACAGCTTCGTTGCCGTCAACGGAATTTGTCCCACGCAGGCCTTCCAGAACCTCGGTGATCAGCTTACCGATTTCACGGAATTCTTCCCTGCCAAATCCGCGGGACGTACCAGCAGGTGTGCCAAGGCGGATACCCGAAGTGATGGTAGGTTTTTGAGGATCAAGCGGAACACCGTTTTTGTTACAGGTGATGTTCGCGCGACCCAGAGAAATTTCTGCGTTTTTACCGGTCAGGTTCATTGGACGAAGGTCAACCAGCATCAGGTGCGTATCCGTACCGCCGGAAACGATATCCAGGCCGCCTTCAACCAGTGTGGCAGCCAGAACCTGTGCGTTTTCGACAACATCTTTCGCGTAGGCCGTGAACTCAGGACGCAGCGCTTCACCGAAAGCAACAGCCTTACCAGCGATCACATGCATCAAAGGACCACCCTGCAGACCCGGGAAGATCGCGGAGTTGATCTTTTTCGCAATGTCAGCGTCATTGGTCACAACCAGGCCACCACGGGGACCGCGCAGGGTCTTATGGGTGGTGGAAGTGGCAACATGCGCATGCGGGAACGGGCCTGGATGCTGACCACCGGCAACAAGACCTGCAAAGTGCGCCATATCGACCCACAGGTAAGCACCGACTTCATCAGCGATTGCGCGAAATGCAGCGAAATCGATCTCACGGGAATAAGCAGAACCGCCTGCAATGATGATCTTTGGCTGATGCTCATTCGCAAGCTCACGCACCTCGTCCATGTTGATGCGGCCAGTGTCGGTGTTCAGGCCGTACTGAACAGCGTTGAACCACTTGCCGGACATGTTTGGGCGGGCGCCATGTGTCAGGTGACCACCGGCATCAAGGCTCATGCCAAGCAGGGTGTCGCCTGGTTTCGCCAAAGCAAGCAGAACAGACTGGTTTGCCTGAGAGCCGGAATTCGCCTGCACGTTTGCAAACTCACAGCCAAACAGCTCTTTCACGCGCTCGATTGCAAGACGCTCAACGATATCGACATATTCACAACCACCGTAGTAACGGCGGCCCGGATAACCCTCGGCATATTTATTGGTCAGGACGGACCCCTGCGCTTCAAGCACAGCGCGAGATACAATATTTTCTGAAGCGATGAGCTCAATCTCGTTCTGCTGACGAGTAAGCTCTTTATTGATTGCCTCGAGAAGCTCTGGGTCACCAGAAGCCAGGCTACCTGTAAAGAACTCTGGGTAGAGCGGCGTCGTAATTGGACTATCCGATACGGACATAGGTGGACCTCATTACAAGGTTGGAGCAACAAACTGGCGAAACGTCCCAATATCGTTTCGCATTCCCATCCCGACAAGTTGTAGCTTCGGGTCTTAGCCCATTAACATATAGGGAGTAACGAACCAAGTATTGTTCCCTGAATTGCGCAATACTATTGCTGCCATCACCCAAAATTTATGAATTACGCATCATGAGATTGTAATTTGCGTTCCAGCTTGCGAAGCGCCAGTTGCTTCAGATGCGATTCGCTCGCTTTACGAGGCCCCACAACAAACACTTCAACACCGCTGTGAGCACAGATTGCAGTCATGCGAACTGCATTCCCAACCAGTCGCGTTTCAAAATAGACCTGCCCAAGCTTAGACATCTGCCCTCTCGCCCTGCTTCACTCAGTTTCGTAAATTGTACAAGCTGTTTTAGCATTTACCCTGCCCCAATACAGGCACCTACACCGCCACATCCCCAAAAGAAAAGGGTCGCCCCGGCAGTTGCCGAAGACGACCCTTCAGACCTGAAACTGTACAAACCTTATTGAGCAGATGCCTGTGCCATTGAATCAGCGCTGGCCGCATAAAGACCATCCTTGTCGTAAATGTCATCACGAAAGTGAACCATGCCATCGCTAAGGGCCCAGGCAGTCACATAAGACATGAGCAGCGGAATGCGCATCTTCATCTTCACATCTGTCCGCTCACCGGAGTTGATGGCCGCATCCACACGGCTCCGGGTCCATTGCGGTGTGGTAGAGCCAAGCAACCACGTCACCAGCTCGCGCACATTCTGCACACGCACACAACCAGAGGAATGGAAGCGGTAGCCTTCACCGAATAGCGACTGCTCTGGCGTGTCATGCAAGTAAACCTGATGGGTGTTGTTGAAATTGATACGGATACTGCCCATAGAGTTGCCCTCACCCGGATCCTGCGTAAAGCGGTACCGGGTCGCTTCATCCGTATTCCAGTCAATTTCCTGCCACTGCTTTTCTTTTCCATACCAGTCATAGATATGAATATTGTTTTTCGCCAGATACTTCGGGTCCTCCTGCATCTTCGGAATCAGATCTTTCCGGATGATACTGACAGGTACAGTCCAGTACGGGTTGAAATTCACTTCATAGATTGCAGAACTCAGTATCGGCGTCTGGCGATCTTTTTTGCCAACAACGGCAGTGTGGCGGGAACGAACACGCCAATTTTCGACAACCTCAATGCGAGCTGCCGGAATGTTCACGTTCACATACGTGCCTGTCACATTTTCAGCCAGTGCGGAAACACGTTCGAGATTGGTTCTCAGCTGCTGCAAACGCACATCAACAGGCACGTTCATCGCAATCACGGTTGCGCGGCCAACAACACCATCCGGTGTCAGGCCATGTCGCAACTGAAATCGGCGAACAGCTGAATCAACATAACTGTCAAAAACTTCTGAAACACCCGCTTGCTGCGCCATGTCACCTGAAACAATCAGGCGCTGTCGCAAAGCTGCAATAGCCGGTGTGCGCATGCCAATGCGCAAAACTTTCCTGGTAGAGACCTCAGGCCACCCGCCATTGAGAGCGATGTGCTCATAATCGAGAATTGCATCAATCATGTACTGGGTGGTCTGCGTGGAGATAATCGGAGCCACAAAATCAATCTGCTCCAGAGAAGAAACGCCCTCATCAAAGGTGTCTTCCCATTCCGTTCCCTGACCAACAATTGGCTGAGTAGAAGCAACCGGAGCTGGATAGCTGACAGCTTGCTGATTGTTGCCGTTGTAGGAAAGCGCGTCCGGAACCTTCACCTGTGCCTGTGCAGACATCATACCTGCAGAAAGGCCCGTACTCACGATGAGAGCCAGAGCAAACTTGCTGCGGTTTAAAAAAGGTGCCAACACAAATAAATTCTCCTAGCAATCAGTCATTCTGTAAGATTCCATGCAACATGGTAAACAGGGACTTAACATTGAAACTCTACATGGCATTATCTTAGCTATCCCGCAAGACTTCTGCCAAAATCGGGGAGGAACATCTGTTGGTGAATTAAAGAAAGTTATCGTTCCCCTGAACAAATCAGAGTTGACAACTTCTGAATCTCCAAACTCAACAGCACTTTTTCAGCCCGAAAAGTGAACCGCTGTATTCCCCGCTCAATGTGACCGTTTAATGACTGCTTACCCTGACTGGGGGAAAGTTGGTCACGCGAGGTTTGTTGGTTTGTACCTGATGCAGGAAAGCAACTATTATCCCAACTTACTCGCAGACGCCGTATCCGGAACCGGTTCGGTACACGCACAGCTCCCGTGTACGCATCGCCTTAAATTGCCTTTGAACACGCAAAAACACCGCCCCGGTGCATGGAAGCGGCGTTTTTGAAAAAACCTGATATCGCCGAAAAGTTAAAGACGATAGAGGATCTGATCTGTCCAGAAGCGTTCCAGACGACGCAGAGACCGGTTCAGCTCTTCAAAATTTTCGGTTGAGAGTTCACCAACCTGCTCAACAGAAAGAATGTGACGACTGTAAAGGTCATCTACAATCCGGGCAATCTCGCTGCCTTTTTCCGTCAGACTCACGCGCACAGAGCGGCGATCCATCTGGGAACGTTCGTGATTGATGTATCCGGTTTCAACGAGTTTCTTCAGATTATAAGAAACGTTGGAACCAAGATAATAACCGCGGGTACGAAGCTCACCTGCAGTCAGCTCGGCGTCGCCTATATTGAAAAGAAGCAGCGCCTGAACGCTGTTCACATCAGAACGACCCATCCGGTCAAACTCATCTTTAATGACGTCCAGAAGACGACGGTGCAAACGCTCGATAAGCGTCAGTGCCTCCAGGTATGCAGGCTTCAGCCCTACCGTATCTTCTTCTTGCGCCAAGACCTCAACGGCCCTGTTTGTATTGATCATCTGGTTGCGCCTCATGTCCATATTTTTCGTGCGTTCGTTTTTTTTATCAGCACTTGAAGCAAATTTACGCTACTGCTTCTAAGAACCGCTTAAGAGACACGATGAATTATTTCTTAATCACTAGCAAGCGTGTATACCTTTCAGTTAACCCTTTGTTTACCCTGTTTTCCGAAGCAAGTGGATGATTCCGGAGAAATCGACGTTTTCCCCGCCATTGTTACAGTACTCTTCATAGAGTCGGGCTGCCTTTTCACCCATTGGTGTGTTCGCCCCACTCGAAACTGCTGCTTCTTCCGCCAGTAACAGGTCTTTCAGCATCATAGGCGCTGCAAAGCCGGGTGTATATTCATTGTTGGCTGGCGATGTCAGAACCGGTCCGGGAATTGGGCAGTAAGAGGTCAAAGACCAGCACTGACCCGAGGACCTGGAGGAGATGTCATAGAGCTTCTGCGGATCCAGGCCCAGCTTCTCCGCTAACACAAACGCCTCACAGGTACCGATCATCGAAATACCCAGCAACATGTTGTTACAGATCTTTGCTGCCTGCCCAGCGCCAGAATCACCGGCATGAACAATTGAGGCTCCCATAATATCCAGGAGTGGCTTAGCCCGTTCAAATGAAGAAACAGGCCCACCGACCATAAAGGTCAATGTGCCGTTGGCAGCACCCGCAATACCACCGGAAACCGGGGCATCAACCATGCCCATACCAGCTTCACTTGCTGCTTTTGCAACCTCACGACTGCTGTCCACATCAATAGTCGAGCTATCAATAAACAGCGTGCCTTTTGGCGCATGCACAAGAACCCCATCTGCCCCCATATAAACGTCACGAACATGCTTCCCGGCGGGCAGCATGGTAACAACAGCCTGAACGTCGCCTACGGCCTGGGCCGCTGATGAAACCACTTGCCCACCAACAGCCTGAAACGCAGCACATGCCTCTTGAGAAAGGTCCGTACCGACGACTTCATATCCGGCTTTGACAAGATTTGCAGCCATTGGACCACCCATATTACCAAGGCCAATAAAAGCAACGCGAAGAACAGTTTCTCCCATTGCATCCTCCCGAAATTGCCGCCCGCCTGTATCCTGAAAATTTAGAACTTGCCCCGGACTGATCACCCAGTGTTCATTCAGATCAACTTGACGTGATCGGCAGTTTGAAAAACAATATTTTTCAATGAGCTAAAGAGCAAATTGAACTTTGGTCGATCAAACCCGTTCCTCCCGCTCTGCAAGGTACAGCAGAACGAGGTAAAGCGCGATTGCACAGATGTAGAATACAACCTCCGTTGGACTACGCCCAAAGACCATTGGAAACACGGAATACATCACCACCTGAGCGAGCGAACGGAACAGCCACATCACTGTTCCCCAACTGGAAAGCAGCCAGAGACCAATGGCTGTCACCAGGTCAAGAACGGCAAAAACGATGATAGTAAACTGGACCTGAACACCGACACTCTCAAACGGAACCCCGCCAATCAGGCGAACACCGAGAATCGCCCCCCAGTAGCTCAGGCCAGCAAAAATCATGAAGACGGCAATCACCCTGACATACGAATGCAGCAAAAACTGAAAGGAGGGAACCCTCTTCATCAGCTCTACAAAAACGCCAGGCATACCTTAAGCTCCACCTTATACATCAGCCCCGGTCACAGGCAGAAAGCCCCTTACCCCGCTAAAATACGAGGTCCCCCCCCTTCGGTGACATAAAATGGGCCTCAACATCAACTGTTTTTATTTCATCCAGGCTTGAATGCTGCCAATTGGGTGCATGATCCTTATCGATAATCACAGCACGTACACCCTCATAAAAGTCCTTACCCAGCAAAATCTGCGAGACAATCCGGTGCTCCATGATCATACAGTCCGCCATGGAAAGCCCCTTACCGCGCCGCATCTGTTGAAAAGCAACTTCCACGCTCAGCGGAGACCGCCTGGCGATTGTATCAAGAGCAGCCGCCGCAAAATCATCATGCTCAGAGTTCAGCAGCTTACGCAACCGATCCACAACTTCCAGCGTGCTTTCAGCGCCAAAGCATTCGTCCACCACATCTGCTTTGGCTTGCAGCGACGCAGGACCCGGATCGAACGCATAGCGCGACAGCACCGGTTCGACATCCAGAGCTTCACACAGCGCGTCTTCCAGAGCGGCCATATCCTCAGACTTCACCGCATGGGTCAAAATGCCGGCCCAGTAGCAATCCGCCTGCCTTAACCGTTCCCCTGTCATTGCGCAGTACATACCCGTATTCTGAGGCATCCTGGGCAGAAAATGACTGCCCCCCACATCCGGGAAGAAGCCAATCGCCGTTTCAGGCATGGCAAACATTGTCCTCTCACTGCCCGCACGATACGCTCCGTGAACCGAGATGCCCACACCGCCGCCCATCACAATGCCATCAAGCAGCGCTATCAAAGGCTTGGGATAACTCTCCATATAAGCGTTGAGACGATACTCATCCGCAAAGAACGGCAGGCTCATATCAATATTCTCAGGGCCATTTTCGGCAACCTGACGAATGTCTCCACCCGAGCAGAAGGCTTTTTCACTGTTGCTCCTGATAAGCACATGATGGACTGTCTCATCAATCAGCCAGCGTTCCAGCTGCCGGTGCATCGCAATGCACATCTCATGTGTCAACGCGTTCAGCGCCCTGGGGCGATTGAGAATGATAAGACCGGCACGGCCCTTCTCTTCAAACAGAACATCAGTCGTTTCGGACAAGTTATCCCCCGCATATTCCTGTTGCACAGCGCACCACTTCATTTTGCTAAAATTGCGTAGCGCATCTCTGCACAGCAGACACCGGTTTCCGGCTAAAGATACGCAACACAGGAGCTAAAGCAGCTCCACCAGTCCATCCTGTAAAGAACTGCCCAGACAGATCAAGCCTTCATCAGCTCACGCGCCACGATGACACGCATAATCTCGTTGGTTCCTTCCAGAATCTGGTGCACCCGCAAGTCACGCATATGACGCTCCAGCGGATAATCCTTCAGATACCCGTAACCACCATGGATCTGCAATGCATCATTGACCACCCTGAAGCCCGTATCGGTTGCAAGACGCTTGGCCATCGCCGCCATTTTGGTCGCTTGCGGGTCTTTCCGGTCCAGCAGATACGCCGCTTTGTGCAACAACAAACGTGCCGCTTCCAGCTCTGTCGCCATATCCGCAACCTTGAACTGCAGCGCCTGAAACTGTGCCAGTGGCCGCCCGAACTGCTTGCGTTCGTCCATGTACTGCAAAGCCCGGTCCAGGCAGAATTGCGCCCCGCCAAGAGAGCAGGCCCCAATGTTCAGGCGCCCCCCATCAAGCCCGGCCATGGCAATAGAAAAGCCCTGCCCTTCCGCGCCAACCAGATTCTCCGCCGGAACACGACAACCCTCAAAGATCACCTGTGCCGTCGGCTGGCTGCACCAACCCAACTTATGCTCGTTGGCACCAAATGAGAGACCCGGCGCATCATTCTCAACAATGATGCACGATATCCCCTTTGGCCCGTCCTGACCCGTGCGAACCATACACACGTAGACATCGGAGACACCGCCGCCAGAGATGAAGGATTTTGAGCCATTGACCACGTAGTGATCGCCATCCCGCACAGCCCGCGTTCTCAGTGATGCAGCATCAGATCCGGCCCCCGGCTCAGTCAGACAATAACTTGCCACCTTCTCCATGCTGCAAAGATCAGGAAGAAATCTCTGCCGAAGCTCATCAGACCCGAACCGGTCCAGCATTCCAGCCGCCATATTGTGGATAGACAGAAACGCAGAAGTGGAAACACATCCCCTGGAGAGCTCTTCAAAGATCAGCGCCCCATCAAGACGTCCCAGCTGTGAGCCACCCACATCTTCACGCACATAAAGCCCGCCCAGACCCAGCGCAGCAGCTTTGCGAAGCACATCCAGCGGGAAATGAGATTTAGCATCCCAATCTGCTGCAAAAGGCGCCATCTCCTCCTGCGCAAATCCAGCTGCCATATCCACAAAGGCGCGTTGATCTTCGTTCAGTTCAAATTCCATGGAATCCGCCCTTCCAGCGGGTAGTCTCCCACAACCACCAGCTTCAATCTTACAATAATTGCGCCAATCGGTAGACCCGCACCAAAACTGCGTCAATTCTCGGAAAGGCCAGGATAAGACCAATTGCTCAGCCAAAACAGTGCCTCGCACACAACAACGCACTAAAAACACAAAGCTTTCAATCCAACGCAACAAATCGCGCATCTGCAATCCGCGAGTGATGCCCCACCTGCTCCCCTCCCGCCTCAGATCCGCTGAGAGGATAAACATGTCGTCCACCATTTAATTGCTCAAAAAACGAAAACCTTTCCGCATAACTAAAGAACCTCTGGAACTCAAAACGAATTTGAGTTTCATCAGGCAACCACACCGTGCTATCTGACATCAAATGCCCAGTAGCTTTGAATAAGCTGCCGCTCGCAGAGCTAAAGGCGTCACACAAACAGTCTTTCAGGTGAGTTACCATGCCGTTTGCCAATGAATCGCATTCTTCCATAGACATGAACCAGATTTTGAACGGCCGCCGAATGCGTCGCAATCGCTCCAGCGACTGGTCCCGTCGTCTGATTCGCGAAAACACCATCACCACGGACGACCTGATCTGGCCGATCTTTCTGATTGATGGAGAAAACAAAACCGAGCCAGTCACCTCCATGCCGGGTGTTGAGCGCCTTTCTGTCGATATGGCTGTGCGCGCCGCTGAGCAGGCTGCTGAGCTGGGCATTCCGGTCATAGCACTGTTCCCGAACACCGATCCGGACCTGCGCGATGAAATGGGCACCGAAGCGCTGAACGACAGCAACCTGACCTGCCGCGCCCTGAAAGCCATCAAAGCAGAAGGCTTCCCGGTCGGTCTGATGACAGACGTCGCGCTGGACCCATACACCTCCCACGGCCACGACGGCCTGATGGCTGGTGACAAGATCATCAATGACGAGACCGTAGATCAGCTGTGTCGTCAGGCTCTTATTCAGGCAGAAGCTGGCTCCGACATCATTGCCCCTTCTGATATGATGGATGGCCGCATTGGTGCAATCCGCTATGCACTGGAAAATCAGGGCTTCGAAAACCTGCAAATCATGGCCTACTCCGCAAAGTACGCCTCCGCCTTCTATGGCCCATTCCGCGACGCTGTTGGCTCCAACACAAACCTGAAAGGTGACAAACGCACCTACCAGATGGACCCGGCCAACACGAACGAAGCACTGAAGGAAGCAGAGCTGGACCTGCAGGAAGGTGCGGACATGCTCATGGTGAAGCCGGGAATGCCTTACCTTGATATTCTCCGCCGCATCAAAGACACCTTCCTTGCTCCTACCTATGCCTACCAGGTCTCCGGCGAGTACGCCATGATCTGCGCAGCTGCGCAAAACGGCTGGATGGACAGGGACAATGCCATGCTGGAAAGCCTGGTGGCGTTTAAGCGTGCTGGTGCAGATGGTGTCTTAACCTACTTTGCACCAGAGCTTGCGAAAAAGCTGAATGGCAAATAAAGCCCGTAAAACAAAAGAGCTACGAGAGCAGAACATGTCAAAGGTGGCCTCACCTCTTCTCACACTGTCAAAGATTGAAGAGGCTGCAAACAACATCAAAGGAGCGGTGATATCAACACCGCTCCTGCCGGCAGATCAACTGGATGTCATCACTGGCGCCACTGTTTTCGTCAAATACGAAAACATGCAGGCCACAAATGCCTTTAAAGAGCGCGGCGCCCTGAATAAGCTGCTTCACCTGACAGAAGAAGAAAAGAACCGCGGTGTGATTGCCATGTCCGCCGGCAACCACGCCCAGGCTGTGGCTCTTCACACTCAGCGTCTCGGCATCCCGGCACTCATTGTCATGCCCAACGGCACACCCTATGTGAAAGTTGAAGCAACCAAAGCCTATGGCGCAAAAGTCGTTCTTGCTGGCGAAACCGTAGACGATGCCAGGAAGGAAGCTGACCGACTTTCTGAAAAACACGGCTATATCTGGGTTCATCCTTTTGATGATCCGGAAGTCATCGCAGGCCAGGGTACAATTGCTCTTGAAATGCTGAAGGACCAGCCGGATCTGGACACGCTGATCGTACCAGTAGGTGGTGGCGGCATGATCTCCGGCATTGCAGTCGCTGCCAAAGCGATCAGGCCGGATATTGAGATCTTCGGCGTTGAAAGCGAGCTCTACCCGTCCATGTATGCTGCCCTGCGCAACAAGCCAATGGAATGTGGTGGCAACTCTCTGGCAGAGGGTATCGCAGTCAAAGTACCCGGCACGTATACCCGGCAACTGGTCAGGCAATATGTCGACGATATTCTGCTCGTCAGCGAAAGTCAGATTGAGGAAGCCATCAACATCTTCCTCACCCGCCTGAAAACAGTAGCCGAAGGGGCTGGTGCTGCCGGCCTTGCCGCCATGTGCGCCCATCCCAAGAGATTTAAAGGCAAAAAAGTCGGACTTGTCCTTTGCGGAGGTAACATTAATCCACGTCTGCTGGCATCCATTGCACTGCGCCAGCTGGTGCGTCTTGGCAACATCATACACATTCGCTGCAACATCCCGGACCGTCCAGGCATCCTCGGCGAAATCTCCACAAGGATCGGTCAGCTGGGCGGCAACATTCTGGAAGTCTCTCATCACCGCCTCTTCCTGGACGTTTCCGTTAAAGGCGCGACGCTGGACGTAGCTATTGAGACCCGGGATAACCAGCATGCGCAGGAAATTATTGCTGCACTGGAAGCTGGAGATATCCACGTCGCTCATCTGTCTTCCGGTGAGATGCGATTCTAGAGATACCCCCGTTCGCAGACTATAATTGAAACAGGTCTTTGTACCAAACACCGCGCTCACCGCGCTGTCGCAGATATTTGCGCAAAATTATCCTCTTCTAGCCGGATTCTACAAAAATAGTTTATTACAACTGCTTGAAATTGAAAATAGCCCATCTAATTCTACTGAGACACGCAGGGAAAAGCCCCGGCAAAGCTGAACCAGAGCGAGGCAGAAATGAGCCATGACGTGAGCGCACACCCGAACATCTGCTATGATCCCTATCTTAATCCGCAGCTGTTTGACGGCGTGCGAAAAAAGCGGATCTTTGCGTGTATCATCGACATCATCGCTATCACCGTTCTCTCAGCCATTGCTTACTTTGTCGTCGGCTTTCTCGGTATCCTGACACTTGGCCTTGCATGGTTGTTATTCCCTGCAATCTGGCCACTTGCTGCCCTTGCTTACACTGCATTTTCTCTGGGTGGGTTCAACTCAGCAACACCAGGTATGCGTGCGTTTGGACTGGAAATGCGCCTCAGAAATGGTGGCCGTCCGTACCCGCTCTATGCAGCAATTCACGTCTCGCTTTTTTATTTCTCAGTAACAATACTCAGCCCTTTTGTCCTCATAGTCTCATTGTTTAGTGACCAAAAACGCCTGCTCCATGATATCGTACTTGGTGCCGTTATTATGAACTCTCCGGTGGATAGTCTGCATCGATAGCAAACCTATTATGCAACGTGCAGTGACGAACCTGCCAGGACCCTCTAATAACGTGTGTGAGTGTAACACGAGCGGGGACGCGCATGGAGAACCTGAATATACCGATGATCCTGACCTTTGTGATCATCGGTTTAACGATCGTCCTTTATGCGCTTGAACGCATCGCCATCGAAATTGTTGCACTGGGCTCTGTTGTTGCCCTCATGCTGCTGTTCACGGCTTTCCCACATACATTGAACGGAACACCAGTCAGGCCGGAGGACTTTCTATCCGGCTTTTCCAATCAGGCCCTGATCACGGTGATCTGTTTACTGATAGTTGGCCAGGGCCTTTTCCAGACAGACGCTCTGGATAAGCCAGCTCAGGCAATCCTGCGAATATCAAAACAGCGCCGCTGGCTGGCAACCAGCCCCCTCCTTCTCATGGTGGGCATCGTCAGCGCATTTTTGAACAACACACCCGTTGTCGTCATCACATTACCGATTCTGACCACCGTCGCAGCTGCGCATAACACCTCATCCTCCCGTTTTCTTATGCCCCTCTCGTTCATTACGATCCTGGGCGGCATGACAACGATGATCGGTTCCTCCACCAACCTGCTCGTCGCCAACGTCGCCAATGCAACCGGCGAAGTCCGCATCAACTTCTTCACCTTCACTGCTTTTGGCACCATTCTGGCCGCAGTCGGTGCTGTTTACGTTCTGGTGATTTTGCCACGTCTGCTCAAGCCTCGCCAGACCATGGCTGAGGAGTTCGCGGGCAAGGATGGCCGCCAGTTTATCGCTCATATTCCAATAACTTACGGGCATCCTCTGGTGGGTGAGAAGGCTGTTGCCGGCATGTTTCCGGCTCTCAAGGAAATGACAGTTCGCCTGATCCAGCGTGGCGAACGCCCGCTTCTGCCTCCCTTTGAAGAGGTCCGGCTGCAGCCCGGCGATACCGTGATCGTTGCCGCAACCCGCGATACCCTCACCCGCGCCATCAGCCAACGCCATCCGCTCCTTCCAGCAGATGCAAACGAAAGCCCGACCAGCGACGCTGAGCACGCCACTCCATCCGGCACACTCACTCTTGCAGAGGCAGTTATTGCCCCCGGCTCCCGCCTGATTGGCCGCACACTCTCCATGACAAGTTTCCACGCCGACACCGGCTGTGTTGTCACCGGATTGCAGCGCCGCAGCCGCATGCCACGCATGCCAATGACCGATATCCGTATGGAATCCGGGGATGTTTTGCTGATCGCCGGCAACCGGGAAGAAGTCAACCAACTGCGCGGAAACCGCGATGTTCTGCTTATGGACTGGTCCGCAACCGAGCTGCCACAACGACAATATGCCCGTCGCGCACTGGCAATCTTCATCGCTATGATCACCGTCGCAGTGTCTGGTGCCGTGCCAATTATGGTGGCCTCTATCGCTGCAACTCTCGCCATGATCATGTTCGGCTGTCTGAACATCCGCCAGACATTGCGCACAATCGACAGCCGGATTTTCATGCTGATCGGCGCATCCATCGCTGCTTCCCTTGCCCTGGAAGCAACTGGCGGTGATAATGCCATTGCCCAGACATTACTCAACATGGCGGACGGCAGATCTCCAGCCTTTGTCCTCTCGCTTCTCTTTGCCGTTGTTGCGGTTTTAACCAACTTACTCAGCAACAACGCAACAGCGGTTCTCTTCACACCCATCGCAATCGAGATGGCACACAGGACAGGTGTGCCCGTAGAACCCTTTATCGTCTGCCTGATTTTTGCTGCAAATTGCTCGTTTGCAACACCTATCGGCTATCAGACAAACCTTATCGTAATGGGCCCAGGTCACTATCGTTTCTCAGATTTTCTTTTCGCCGGCACACCTCTTGCCATAATCATATGGTTGACCTTCTCAATTGCCGCTCCTTACTATTATAATCTGTAAGCCGAAAAAAGGATAATTTTGGGAAAGGTACGCCCCAGGTGACACGGCAAGCCCATGATAACCCGCAGTTTTATCTGACTGCTCCTACGGAATGCCCCTACTTGCCAGATCGTAAAGAACGCAAAGTCTTCACGCATCTTGTCGGACCCAATGCCCCTGCACTCAATGATGTCCTCACACAAGGCGGTTTCCGGCGCTCGCAGAACATCGCCTATCGCCCAGCCTGTGAAGATTGCAGCGCCTGCGTTTCAATCCGTATTTGCGCACAAGAATTTCAATGGACAAAATCCTTAAGGCGCACCTGGAAAGACAATCAGGATCTGATTGGAACAGAATTCCCGCCTGGCCCGTCGACAGAGCAATACGATCTGTTTCATGAATACTTGAATGCCCGCCACACCAACGGTGGCATGACAGAGATGTCAGCCACCGACTATTCCATGATGGTGGAAGACACACACGTCGAGACGGCCCTCATCGAATACCGACGCAAGGGTCCGAACTCCTTCATATCTGGCGAAGGGCCACTGATTGGAGTTGCACTAACTGATCGCCTTTGCGATGGCCTGTCCATGGTATACTCGTTCTTCGACCAAAACGAGACTAGGCGAAGCCTCGGAACCTATATAATCTTGGAACACATTGCCCGCGCGCAACATCTTGGCCTGCCCTACGTATACCTGGGGTACTGGGTTCAGGGTTCTCCAAAGATGGCCTACAAAGAGCGGTTTAAGCCACAAGAACACCTTGGACCACATGGCTGGGAGCGGCAGGAGTAACTCAAAACCAAGCAGGCCGAGGGAATCTCACCCTCAGCCTCTCACAGAACCGGACCTGATACTCCCGCATCATCCGGATCTGGTGAGTAGCCCATGGGAACCTCCCCCACAGGCTCTCTCAGAACGGTACGTGAACCTCTCAGCTCATACCGCTCCCA
>CANNAV010000045.1 GCA_947502585.1 uncultured Pseudovibrio sp. | reverse complement strand
TCTTCTTCATCACCAATTTCCATGCAGACAAAACTACCTGCAGGATAGAGAAGAAAACCCAGCACTGTTAGGTCGCCTACACCGAGCGCTTACGTTTCATCCCACATTAAGCCCTTGTAAATATAGTGCGATCTGAAACCAGAAGCACGCATGAAACCTTTGGGAAACCGATGCCTTGAACGCCGAGATGAAGCTCCACACAACGGATGACCTAGGAAAGAACTGTTATTACCTAAACATTCGGGTTTCCCGAGGAGCTGGGTATAGCTACAAAAACTTATGCATTGCGTAGATTTTTGATAGTTTCTTGTGTAAGGAAGACCTTCAATTTCAATATTACAGCGGCTCAACTGTCACTATGACAAATTTGGATAATGAAGCACTAGCCGAAGCATATAACCAGGCTCTTGCCCTGGAGAAAGCAGGTAAGCTTAACGAGGCTGCTGACGCCTACAAAGCAGTTCTGGAGTTAGATCCGGAAGACCATGGTGGTGTGGCCGTTCGTCTGGCAAGCATGGGCAAGGGAAATGCGCCCGCCAAAGCCCCGGATGCTTACGTAAGCACGTTGTTTGATCAGCATGCTGAAGTATTTGACATGGTTTTGGTAGACCAGCTTGGTTACTCCGTACCGCTGATGGTGCGTGACAAGATTGAAAAGCTGAAACCTGGCCCCTTCAAACGTTTGCTGGACCTTGGTTGCGGTACCGGCCTTTCCGGCGAAGCCCTGCATGATCTGGTACCCCATAAAACCGGCGTAGACATCGCGGGGGGTATGGTTGAAATTGCAGACGAGAAAGAAGTTTACAATGACCTTTACGTGGGAGAAGTGGTTGAATTTCTTAAGGCAGACGAAGACGAGCGCTGGGACCTTATCGTCGCGACTGATGTGCTGCCATACATGGGGGCGCTGGAAGAGTTTTTCGCTGGGGTTGCAGACAACATTGAAGCGAATGGCGTTTTTGCGTTTTCTTCTGAGACACTACCTGCAGACATGTTAGGCGAGCAAAACTTCATGGTGGGCAAGAATCATCGGTTCGCCCATGCTGAGAGCTATGTTCGGAACTTGCTTGAGAAGACTGGTTTTTCCATACTTGATCTTTCGCCGATCACTGTTCGCTTTGAACAGGGGGAGCCGGTTCCGGGGCATCTTGTTGTTGCGGCAACAAGAGGAGCTAAGGGCCTAAAAATACTCAGATAAAGTTAAGTATACTCCATCCGGTCTTTGTCTTGACGCTTTGGTCCAATTGGCGCCTTCTTTGATCATGATTTGCAGTAGGTTTCTATCATCAGCCGAGAGGGTTGAATTAGAACCTGTGGTGCGTCGTCACCGTGCAGACCATGGTATTGTGCGGCGGGCAACCGCTCATGACGAGCGACCAGGAAACGAAACTTTGTGAATGGCTTGAGGACTTGCCGTTGTGCGGATGAGGTGCGGGCGCATAACGCTGAGGGATTTGCTCTTCATTACTCCCATTCTGGTCGTGTCAGGCTGCTACGGCGCTCAGGTTTTGAATATCGCAAGCCAATGACCCTGCCAACGGTTGCTGACGAGGCTAAACAGACGGCAATACATTACCATGTATGAGAGCCTGCTAAATGCCTTAGCAGGTGATGAAACGTTTGTTTTACTGATGCCGTGCATCCTGAATATCACAGCAAGCCCGTCTTCGGCTGGACACGAAAAGGACTACCCCCGTCAAAACCACCGCAGGCCGAAAAAGGATGAATATTCACGGGGCGTTATGTCCTGAAAACTTCGATTCTCCCTTCGTGGAGCCTGTGCCAGTGGATGGTAATAGCGCGGTGCAGATGCCTGAAAAAAATCAGGCAAACAACCCCGACAAGTCAGTCATTCACGTCATTTGGGACAAGGCTGCCTGTCACAGAGACGAAGCTGTAAAAAATTGGCTTGCACGCGCAGGATGTCGCATTCACCTGATCCAGCTACCTACTTACTGCCCCCACCTGAACCCGGCAGAACGCATGTGGGCCGTCCTGCATCAATACGTTACGCACAATAAGTACTGTTCGATCCCGATGAAGTTCACAGAGGCCGCAGTAAAATTCTTCCGGAAAACTATTTCAAAGAACCGGCGGCAGTTTACAGATCAGGTCACTGACAATTTCCGCATGACTTCACATCAAAATTTCGGGTTCGGAGTGAAATGAGTACATTATTTATTAAAATTGTATTATTATTGCAGATAACCTGGCTTCCACTCTTGGAAATATGCGTGCAGTTCTATATCTTGCACAACCGTAGATAAGTACGTCACATATGTGGAGCAGCATGGGCGCCCATGACCAGTCTTAATATCAATGGCAAGTCAATTGATGCCAGGCTTGGTGAAACTCTTTTAGAAGTCGCCGAGCGTGGTGGAATAGCTTTGCAGTGTGACTGCGGGAACTCCACTTGCGAGAGCACACGTGTGACAGTAATTTCCGGTAAGGTGGAAGCCAATGGCTCGCGGTTGAAAAGCACTGTTCTTGCTTGTAAGGCAACGGTTGCTGGCGAGGCTGAGCTGAGGTTGCCCGCCTCCTCTGAGCTGCAGTCACTTAAGGGGCATGTTTCTGCATTACGGAGGGTTTCGGAGGGCCTTTTAGAATTGCGCCTGAGCGTTACCACGTCAATTTCATGGCGCCCGGGCCAGTATTACCATGTTGAGTTTCGCGGTCAGGAGCCGGTGAACCTGTTTGCCAGTTTCGCTCTGGATGCCGGGACGGAGTTCAACACGCTTATCTTTTTTATTGAGCGGGAGAACACCTCTGATCTGTTTGCTATGCTTGCCAGAAAGGGCGATGTGAAGGGAAGGGTTGGCATTACCGGCCCTTATGGGTCATCCTTCCTTGGACATGATGACGAGCCGCTGATTATGGTTGCCGGGCCAAACAGTCTCGCTCCTATCTGGGCGATGGCGTTGAGCTCCGTCATAGGACAACCACACCGTATCAAGGTGCTCATTCTGGATCAGTCGCTGAAGCAAGACCAGTTTCAGCAGATATTTAACTGGCTGGACCGCCGTGGCATACAGCCAACCTTTGTGGACCTGCAAAGCGCTGATGCAGCTGAAAACCTGCAGGCACTGCTGCCGGATCTTACCGAGTTTGACATGGCCTATATCGCTGGCCATTGCGATTTTATTTCCAATCTTGAGCATGTTTTCATAGACGCACAAGCCACTTACGGACGAATCCTAAACTTCCAACCATGGGATCATGCGGCAAAACATGTTGCTGAGGCAGTTGTGACGGGACCCGCTGAGTAACGGTTTAGCCTGCGGCTTTCCTCGTCAATTTTGAGTTGTTAACCTGAGCCTCCAATGTGATACCACGAGCCTCTTCCAGCATCCAGAAAAGCGCCTGATTGGGAGGAGCAGGTTTGCCAAAGTAATAGCCCTGCGCTTCGGCACATCCCATAACCTTCAATTGCTCGGCGATCTCTTTGCTTTCAACGCCCTCTGCCGTTGTTGTAATACCAAGGCTGTTTGCGAGATCAATGACGGAGTTGACGATGAAGCGGGAGTCATCATCCTCAGTCATACTCATCACGAAAGATCTGTCGACTTTGATCCGGTCAAAGGGGAAGCGGCGGAGTGTACTTAGTGAAGAGTAGCCCGTTCCGAAGTCATCCATAGAGATCTTAACGCCGATTTGCTGCAACATCGCCAAAGTCTGACGCACGCGCAGATGGTCTGCCAGCAACACGGTTTCGGTCACTTCCAGCTCAAGCCGTCCAGGGTCCAACCCCGTGCGTGTCAGCACATTATCAACAACGGGCAGAAGCTGCTCGCAGTAGATCTGCCGAGGGGACAGGTTAACAGCCAAATTCAATCGTTTAGGCCAGCCAACAGCCAAAGAGCAGGCCTCATCCAACACCCACGCTCCAATCTCCAGGATCAGGCCTGTCTCCTCTGCCAATGGGATAAATTCAAATGGTGAGATGAAACCGTAGCGTGGGTGATTCCAGCGCAGCAGTGCCTCAAACCCCGAGATTTCGCCGGTTGCCAGTATGACCTGTGGTTGGAAATAGACCTCCAGTTCCCGGTTTGCGGTGACTTTATAGAGGTCGGTGATCAGGGTCTGGCGCTGCTTTATCTTCGCAGCCATCTCATCCTCAAAAAAGCAGAAGGTGTTTCTGCCATCGTTTTTTGCCTGATACAAAGCAAGGTCGGCAAAGCGGATGAGCTCATCTACGTTTTGATATATCTTGCTGAATGTCGCAATACCAACACTCGCGGCGACCACAATTTCATGCCCTTCCAGGAAGCACGGAGAAGCGATGACCTTCAGTACTTCTTTGGCAAGCTGCTCCAGATCTTCACGGGAGGCAGACAACTTAGACAGGATTGCGAACTCATCACCGCCGAGACGAGCGACCATCTCTTTGTTAGCCACTTTTTCCCGCAGAATTTTTGCAACGTGACACAGGAGCTTATCGCCGACAGCATGACCCAATGAATCATTTATAGTCTTGAATTCATCAAGGTCCACCCACAAAATGCCGAAGTTCTCATCTTGCTCAAGGGCGGCTTGCTTCATCTCCTGCAAGCGTTCATTCATCAGCAAGCGGTTGGGCAGTTTGGTCAAGGCGTCATGTGTTGCGAGATAGCTCAGATGGTCACTGATGCGCTGTCTGTCGGTGATGTCTTCAAAGATCGCAACCCAACCGCCGCCATCCTGAGGTTCAAGCGTCATCAGGATGACTTGTTCGCTTTGCAGTGTGAGCGTGTAGGTGCTGCGTACAGAGCTGGGCCAGTGTTGTTGTGCGACGGAATTTTTGTCTGCTTCCTCCAAAAAGCTCTGTGCCAACGGCATACACTGGACCATTTCGTCCCATGTCAGTCCGATTTTCCCCTCGCCCTTCACACAAGCGAAGATATCGTCAAAGCGCTGATTAAACACAATCAATCTCTTTTGCGTGTCGAACATACACAAGCCATGAGACATATTGTTGAGAGCGGCATCAAATAACGTATTTTGCTTCACCAATTGCTGTTCCTGTATGCGCAATTCCTTGTTCTTTCGCTGGATGTTGAGGCGCAGGCTGTCGCGCTCGCGAGCGGAAGCCTGGAGCACTTTGACGGCACGAGCGATCGCTCCGACCTCATCCATTCTCCTGGTACCTTCCACCCGCATATCAAAGTTGCCGCCCGCCACATCAGAAAGGGCTTCTGCGATGCGCTGCAGTGGCTGGGACATTTTACGGGAGACGAACAAGGCCACGATGAAGATGATCAGACCCGTTGCGAAGCCCAAAACAATTAGCCGCTCAAAGGTTTGAGAGCTGGTTTCTTCTCCTACATTTCGTAAGCGCTCCTGCGCATCCAGCAGGACTTCCAATGGCTTGAATGCGCAGATTACAAGGGGAGACGGGCCATTGTCGCAAAACTCAAACGCGGTGTTCAGGATCTTGAGTTTGCGCAGGTTCACGGGCATTTGCAGTGCTTCCACCGGTGCATGAGGAGAGGCACCAACCAGCTTATCCTCATAAAAAATCGCAACCTCACCGCCTGAAATCTTGCTATACTCGTTCATCACGCTGGCGTTAAAGGGAAACCATCTCTGAGCCAAAAGGGCGCCGCGCCATTTGGTGCCGGGGTCAATGAGTGAGGAGTAAAGGACCTGGGTGACGCCCGCATCCGGCTCTCCCGGCATTAGCGGGCCAAACTGAGTCGCGGGAAGAAGTGTGTACCGGACGGTTGGGCCTGTTCCGGTCGGTGATGTCCAGACAGTGCTAAGCGACTTTTTCAGATTAACTTTGAGGAGCTGATTCTGTATTAGCCCAGGATCAGCGTGCTTTGAGGCTCCCACGATCCGTCCACGATGATTCAGTAGAATAATGGCATCAAGCGGCGTACCTTCCTGCACCAGTGACATGATGTTCACATCACGCACCCATGCCCGCGTTTCTGCAGCATTTACCATGTCGCCGCGCTCACCAATGGCAGAGAGACTGGCTGCCGTATCGGATAGCTGAGATTGAATATGGTGTCTCACCAACGCTACCTCACGCTCTAGCGCGGTGGAGAACTCATTTACAGCAATTTGGGATAGCTGTTCACTTTGGAGTTGGAGCGTTCGTTCCCATTGAATAACAACGATAAATGTCAACGCTATATAAGAAAGTACAATAGCAACAACAGAGATGATTGCTAGTTTCAGAGAAATTGAGTACCGGACTTGTCTCATAAAAATTGCCTGCGCCGAACAGTTTGCTATTCGCCAAATGAGCAAAAACCTCGTGCGTGAGGGCACAGCGGTCTCATGAACAAGGTCTGATTGTCGCAAAACTGTCTTAAGCAGGCGTGAGTACTACCAAACTATGAGTTTGGTTGGTTAATGCCCGCCAAAGCAAGTCGATTAAATGATCCTAATTGCAAAATACTAGGCAGAAAGCTCCAGCTTTCTCTCAGCGTTCACCTCAACGCTTGTCCTAATTTCATCTGCGTTTTCAATAACCTGCGTTAAGCTTATTGCATCCAGCTCCTCCATAAAGGAATTCAGAGCATGCTTCAGTCTGCCTTTGAAACGGCAGACACCCGATAGCGGGCATGGTTTGGCAGGATTGCATGAAAAGCATTCCACCAGTGCAAAATTGTCTTCCACATTCCGGATGAGTTTGCCTATGTTAATAGAAGCAGGCGCATGAGCGAGCATCAGGCCACCTAATCGCCCTCGTCTGGATTTGATGTAGCCTTTCCGGTTTAGAATCTGCACGACCTTTGCGACCTGAGGCCGCCCGCAATTGGTTGCCTCGGACAAGCGGTCAATTGTCCACTTGTCGCTCCGGTTGACAGCCATGAGCATCAGAATGCGTACCGCTACATCTGTCATCCCAGTTAATTTCATAGGTACCTCGACCTTACTCTAAAACTGAATTTGCTTCATCAAATTACAGTAAATAAAAATATTCGGAGTATTATTTTTGTTGATTGTCACCGATCATATACTATGAAAGGGCAGTACTCACACATAAACATTGATCTTCATCAAAAGTTACAAATTTATAAATATAAACCAAATACACCAAATCATTACGAAAAGTAACCTATATTTTCTTATAAACTTGATGAAAATGACTTTTCGTCCGTTTTTCAATTCGTTAATCCACATATTACTTCTGAAAAGATGAAGTTGAATAATCTATTACTTAATACAGAGGATTTTTAATGAGCGAAACTATCGACGATCGATTGAAGTATCACTGCATATCTTCGGTGGAACTGGAAGAACTTGGAAATTCCCAGGATATCATCATGGCGATCATGCCGAAGGTTCTGGACGAGTTTTACAGGCACATTCGGAGTTTTCCTGAGACCATGAGGCTTTTTAAGAATGAAGAGCACATGCGCCATGCGTGTGAGAAACAGCATGAGCACTGGCGGCTCATATGCAGTGGAAAGCTTGACAATGATTATGCTCAGTCGGTTCAGCGGATCGGCAGAGCGCATCAACGACTCGGCTTGACACCGCAATGGTATATCGGGGCTTACAGCAAACTGGGGAGTTTGCTTAACACAGCTCTTCTAGACAAGTTCGGGGGCGGTTTGTTTTCCCGTTCCAGCCGGCCAGGCAAGAACCTGCCTGGCATCCTCAACAAGGTCATCCTGCTTGATATGGACCTTGCGTTGGCGGTTTATGACCAGAGCGGGGAAGAGGCGAGGCAAGAATTTCTGACGGACCTTGCTGAGCACTTTGAAGGATCCGTGGGCCAGGTTACGTCTTCAATTGCCAGTGCTGCAGATCAGCTGCATGGATCTGCGGTTTCACTCTCTGGCAACTCAGAGCACACCAACGAGATAAGCTCCAGTGTGGCCGCAGCCTCTCAGGATGCCTCTCAAAACGTGGAGGCGGTGCGTTCTGCAACTGAGGAACTGGGGGCAGCGATTTCCGAGATCGCAGAGCAAGTTCATAAAACTACGATAACAGCCTCCAACGCAACACTGGCGTCCACAAAGGCCTTCCAGCAGGTTAATCACCTATCCAAGGTAGCGATCGAGATTGGGGATATCATTGATTTAATTAATCAAATATCGGATCAGACCAATCTTCTCGCCCTCAACGCGACCATTGAAGCGGCGCGCGCCGGGGAGTTGGGTAAAGGGTTCGCGGTGGTTGCACACGAAGTGAAGTCACTTGCTCAGCAGACATCGAATGCCACTGTACAGATCAGCGATCAAATCTCTGGGATTCAGGAGAGCACCAGTGAATCCAAAGAGGCTATCTCTGAGATCAAAGTGATCATTGAGGAAGTGAATGCCAGTGCAAATGCCATTGCCAGCGCGGTTGAGCAACAAGGCATCGCGACGCAGTCCATTGCCGTGAACATCAAGGACGCCGCATTGGGGACCATGCAGGTGTCAGACAGCATCGGTCAGGTACAAAAAGCAGCGGATGAAACCGATAAAACAGCCTCTGGCGTACTGGATGCTGCGCAAATTTTAACCAGTCAGGCTGCTGACCTGCGTTCGTCCGTAGGCACATTCCTCGGCAACTTACGATAAAATTGCGTTCGCAGCTGCACTCGCTGCACTCGCTGCACTACAATAACCGGTGTTTGCCTTTCATTTAAAGGGAAACACCAATGCCCTTCACACATTGGGAAATTTAGCGATATTCTTCATGAAATCAATATTTTAAATTTTTGTATAGCAAAATAGGTAAAATTCACTTATTTATTTAAATTACATTTGCAGCGCAACACTTCTGTAAAATAAATCTGATAGATGGCTCAGGAAATATAATTTAATATTACTGCGCATTAACCTTTGGTTTAAAAACCATAAGTCGAATTGCAATTTATTATACTACCGAACTAGCCTTTCCTTTGCGTGAGATGGTGTAACTGTTTCTGGTGAACGCGGAATGGTTATGGCAGCAGGTTCTTTAGAGGACGGGACTTCTTTCACGTCATTTCGGGCATTTTGCAGTCGGGAGGATTTGATGAGCATTATTCGTAGGCCTATGAATCGGCGTAGCCTGTTGAAGGCAGGAGCAGCCAGTGGACTGGTTCTGGCAACCCCAACAATTATCAGCCGCAGCGCCTGGGCTGAAACCAATTTCCGCAACGACCCAACCAATTCCAAAACAGTAACCTTTGGGTTCAATGTGCCACAGACAGGCGCATATGCTGACGAAGGCGCAGACGAGCTGCGCGCCTATCAGCTGGCTGTCAAACACCTGAATGGTGAAGGTGGCGGCGGAATGCTAAACACCATGAAACCGCTTTCGCTCAACGGAAACGGCATTCTTGGCAAAAAAGTTGACTATGTTACAGGTGATACCCAAACCAAGTCAGATGCGGCCCGAGCGTCTGCTAAGCGTATGATCGAAAAAGACGGCGTTATCATGTGGTCTGGCGGCTCTTCATCGGGCGTGGCGATTGCGCAACAGTCGCTGGCGCAGGAAATGGGCGTCGTGTTTATGTGCGGTCTGACCCACTCCAATGATACCACCGGCAAGGACAAACGGCGTTATGGCTTCCGCCATTTCTTCAACGCTTACATGTCCGGTGCTGCGCTTGGTCCGGTGCTGAAAAAAGAAATGGGCACGGACCGCCGCGCGTATCATTTGACAGCTGATTATACCTGGGGCTGGACACAGGAAGAGTCCATTGCCAACACCACAGAGGGGCTCGGCTGGGAAACCGTCAATAAAGTCAGCACCCCACTGGGAGCCGGTGACTTTTCCCAGTACATCGCTCCAGTTCTGAATTCCGGTGCTGATGTTCTTATCCTGAACCACTACGGCAAGGATATGATCAACTCGCTGACGCAGGCTGTTCAGTTCGGCCTGCGTGACAAGGTAGTCAACGGTAAGAATTTTGAGATCATCGTTCCACTGTACTCACGTCTTATGGCTCAGGGTGCAGGCGAGAACATCAAGGGCATTTATGGCACGACCAACTGGAACTGGTCCTTGCAGGATGAGGGGTCTGCGGCCTTTGTTAAGTCGTTCGGTCAGGAGTATGGCTTCCCGCCATCCCAGGCTGCACACACCTGCTACGTTCAGACATTGCTTTATGCTGATGCGTGTGAGCGTGCGGGCACCTTCAATCCGGCAGAAGTCATCAAGGCTCTGGAAGATCATCAGTTTGATGGCATGGGCAACGGCCCAACCCTTTACCGCGGCTCTGATCACCAGTGTTTCAAGGATGTGCTGGTCGTGAAAGGTAACGAGAACGCAACTTCTCAGTTTGACCTTCTTGAAATTGCTGAAGTTACGCCAGCCTCTCAGGTCACCTATGACCCGGAGATCTTTGGTGGTGAACTTGGACCATACAAGGTCTAACAGAATCGTTACCGGGCTGTGCCTTCCTGCAGCCGGGTAACGGCTTTTCTGCCTGAGCCTTTGATGTTCCTCAGCAGAGCCTTGCACCTTCTCACAAAATTAAAGGGAGAGGACCGGATGGACGCCATCGTTCTTCAAATTCTCAACGGCCTTGATAAGGGCGGCGCCTACGCTTTGATTGCACTAGGGCTAACGCTTATCTTCGGTACGCTTGGAGTTGTGAACTTCGCCCATGGGGCCTTGTTTATGCTTGGCGCATTTTGTGCTGTAACTTTCAACCACCTCATCGGGCTTGAACAGGTTGTCGTCGATCCAACCAGAACCACAGCCTGGGGCACGCCTTTGGAAATCCGTATGCCGTACATTGAAGTGTGGCTGGGTGACACTGGCACGGCAATGCTGAACTACTCCGTTCCATTGTCTATCGTATTCGCCATTCCTGCCATGCTGCTCGTTGGGTATGTGATGGAACGTGGTTTAATCCGCCACTTTTATAAGCGCCCTCATGCCGAGCAGATCCTCGTGACCTTCGGTCTGGCAATTGTTTTACAAGAGATCATCAAAACATATTTCGGCGCAAACCCTATTCCGCAAGCTGCACCGGACATAGTGCGCGGTGCCATGGATATTGGCGTTTTCATCGGCTTGGACCCGGGAACCGTCGTCTATCCGCAATGGCGCATTGTGTATCTGCTTTTCTCGCTCAGTTTGATTGGAGGAGTTTTTGCCTTCCTGCAGTTCACCACTTTTGGGATGGTTGTTCGCGCAGGCATGGCTGACCGCGAAACTGTTGGCCTTCTTGGTATCAACATTGAACGCCGCTTTACGCTGGTCTTTGCCGTTGCTGCCGTCGTCGCTGGTCTGGCTGGCGTTATGTACACCCCGATCCTTCCGCCAGATTATCACATGGGCATGGACTTTCTCGTGCTGTCCTTCGTAGTAGTGGTTGTGGGTGGCATGGGCTCCCTGCCCGGCGCGGTATCGGCCGGCTTCCTTCTAGGCACCTTGCAGAGCTTTGCGAGTATGAACGAGGTGAAGACCATCCTGCCGGGTATCGACCAGATCATTATCTATCTTGTTGCAGTTATTATCCTTCTGGTTCGTCCACGTGGACTTATGGGCCGCAAGGGCGTGATGGAGACCTGAGCTAATGATGACCAAGACTTCTCCACGCTCCGACCTATTCATGTTTGTGCTGTTTTCAACTGCAATCCTGACAATGCCAATCTGGCTGGCACCGGTTGGAGCCGGATATCCGGACCTATTGCAAAAGTTCGCCATTTTTGGCTTGTTTGCTCTGGGCTTCAACCTGTTGTTTGGCCTCACAGGGTATCTCAGCTTTGGACACGCAGCCTTTCTGGGCATCGGATCATACGCCGCAGTCTGGAGCTTCAAGTTGCTGGGAATGAACCCTCTTCCAGCACTGCTCTTTTCCGTGGTGTTTTCCAGCCTTTTTGCTGTTGCGATTGGCTACATTTGCCTGAGGCGATCTGGTATTTATTTCTCCATTCTGACGCTTGCGTTCGCGCAGATGAGCTATAATATGGCGTATTCCGTATTAACACCAATCACTAATGGTGAGACGGGCTTGCGGGTGTTGCAATCTGATCCACGGTTGTTTGACATCTCCTCACAAACATCTGGCTCGTTGATCTCTAACCTGTTTGGTATCGAGATGACAGGGTACCCGGGCTTCTACTTCTGTGCCGCTCTGCTCATTGTCGGGTTTTACATTTCACAACGCATCTTCCGCAGTCCGTTTGGCATGATGCTGCGTGCGGTGAAATCCAACCAGAATCGCATGAGCTACACAGGCCTCAATACGCGGCCTTACACGCTTGCTGCTTTTGTTATTTCCGGCGCGTTTGCTGGTGTTGCAGGTAGCCTGCTGGCTGTGACTGACCCACTGGCGGGCGCAGAACGCATGCAGTGGACGGCGTCTGGTGAAGTCGTTTTGATGACCATCCTTGGTGGTGCCGGCACTCTGCTTGGGCCTATCCTAGGCGCAGGTCTCATCAAGTACTTCGAGAACATCTTCTCCGCGTATAACGAGCAGACACTGCATGCCATATTCTCCTTCCTGCCTGACTTCATGGAAGGGCCAGTGGTGAGCCTTGCGAGCCTGTTTGTAGGCGAAGGCTGGCATTTGACGCTTGGTTTGCTGTTCATGGTGATCGTGATCTTCCTGCCGGGTGGCATCATGGAAGGCTTCAACCGGATAACCAATATGTTCCGCCGCAAGCGCTCACAGGTTGGCAAGGGAACAGGTCATTCGCGTTCTCCAGCATCAGCGACTGCAGCGGAATAGAGAGAGGCAACCATGGAAATTCTTAGCGTAAAGGGCGTGAACAAGCGCTTTGGTGGTCTTAAAGCTCTAGATGACGTAAACCTTTCCATTGAGCAAGGGCATGTGCATGCTATCATCGGACCGAACGGAGCAGGCAAGTCAACATTGCTCAACTGCTTTGTCGGGCGCCTGATTCCGGATACAGGCTCTGTGACCTTTATGGCTAGGGACCTTATTGGCGCCAGGCCGCATGAGATCAATCAGGCAGGCGTTTCCCGTGTCTTTCAGACGCCGGAGATCTTTGGTGATCTGACCTTGCAGGAAAACGTGATGATCCCGACGTTGGCCAAGCGGGATGGTGCTTTCACCATGAACGCCTGGACGCGTGTCGACAGTCAGGGCGAAATACGCGACAAAGCCATGCATATGCTTGAGGATGTTGGCCTTTCAGATAAGAAAGATATGACCGCAGATTCTCTTTCACGAGGAGACAAGCGGCGTCTGGAGTTAACGATGTGTCTGGTTCAGGACCCGAAACTGTTGCTTTTGGATGAGCCAACGGCGGGCATGTCGCGTGCAGACACCAACAACACCATTGATTTGCTGAAACGTATTGGCGAGCGCGGCATCACAATGATTGTCATCGAACATGACATGCACGTGGTGTTCTCCCTCGCAAGCAAAATCAGTGTTCTGGCACAGGGCACTGTGATTGCGGAGGGGCAGCCAGAAGACATAAAGGGTGATCCACGTGTTCAGGAAGCTTATCTGGGAGGGACGCACGTATGACCATTCTTGAAGATCATTTCAAAGGCGCGACAGCGCCAGGTGTTCCGCCCGTACGCTCCAGGGGCGGTGCTTCGGCTTACTTCTCAGCGTGGGATCTGCATGCTTACTACGGTCAAAGCTATATCGTTCAGGGTGTTAGCTTTGATATCCGGGAAGGCGAGATCCTTGCGTTGCTGGGAAGAAATGGTGCGGGGAAGACGTCCACCCTTCGCACAATTGCCCGCGCCAGCGACCCGCTGCTGACACATGGTGAGATCTGGCTGGACCATAAGCCTATTCATGAGATGCCAAATTATCTGGCAGCTCAAAATGGTATTCAGCTGGTACAGGAAGATCGCCGAATAATTCCGGGGCTAACCGTTGAAGAGAATCTTCATCTGGCGCAAATCTCGGAGCCGCATGGGTGGTCGATTGAACGCCTTTACGATCACTTCCCGCGCCTTGCCGAACGTGCCAGGCAGGAAGCGGTAACCATGTCAGGCGGTGAACAGCAGATGCTGGCTGTAGCTCGTGCACTGGCCCGCGATGTGAAGCTGTTGTTGCTGGATGAGCCGTATGAAGGGCTTGCGCCGGTGATTGTTCGGGAAATTGAACGCATTCTTGAGAATGTGAAGGAGTTGGGTATTACGACGATCATCGTGGAGCAGAATGCTGTGGCAGCCCTGCACCTTGCGGACCGTGCGGTTATCCTGGACATGGGCGAAGTTGTGTTTGATGGCACGGCGCAGGAGGTCCTCGACAACAAAGAGCTTCGCCAAACCTATCTGGCTATCTGACGTTCCTGTTTTAGCGTCAGCTCAGCAAAAGGAGGTTGCGTTAGTTTCACTCCTGCTACTTGTTATATTTTGCAGGCTGTTTTGAGCATTTTTCAGAATGTCCGGAAACCCCCAAAAGTTCCCGCCACGGGCTATTGGCCTGACAAAAAAGGCGCCAGAGGCGCCTTTTTTTTCTCATCAAGATCATTTTCAAATCAGTTTTCAGATGGCTTTTCTTCCTTGGTATCAATAGCCATCTCACCACCGGAACCTCTTGCTGCACGACCGTCCTCAATGGTCCAGCCAGCTTTTTCCCGCATCCACTGAAAGCTGACATAAAGAGTGGGGATGAGGAAGATACCGATAGTTGCTGAGAACAGCATGCCAACCAGCACAGGCACACCCACTGCAACCATGGCCCCCGCGCCCGGACCGGATGCTAACACCAGCGGAACCAGGCCTGCAGAGAAGGCAAGTGATGTCATCATCACCGGCCGGAACCGCAAGCGGGCACCTTCAATTGCGGACTCGTAAATCCCCATGCCGTCGATGCGTTTTTCAAGTGAGAACTCGTTTATCAGGATCGCGTTCTTACCCGCCAGTGCGATCAAAATGACCAAACCGATCTGTGCATACAAGTCAAACGCCAGTCCGAAGACCCAGAGGCTCAATAAGGCACCAGCCAGGGCCGGAGCGACCGAAAGCAAAACGGGAATTGGAGTATTCCAGCTTTCATAGAGCGCCACGAGGAACAGATAGGCAAACAAGAAGGCCAGTGCCAGCACCAGTACAGTTTGACCGGCGGCTTCTTTCTGTTCCAGTGCCAGACCTGTCCACTCGTAACCATAGCCTTTTGGCAGGGCTTGCGCAGCAACACCGTCCATTTCTGACAGCGCTTCACCCAGACCCGCACCGGGAGCGGCGTTGCCGTTGAACGCGACTGCACGGTAGTTGTTGTAGCGGGTGATGGTATTTGCGCCGCGAGACAGCTCAGTGCTCACGACAGAGGATAGTTCCACCATTTCGCCTGTGTCAGAACGAACAAATATGGAGCCGATGTCTTCGACATCTGAACGGTACTTCTGCTCCGCCTGCAGGCGTACGCTCCATGTGCGGCCATATAGGTTGAAGTCGTTGATGTAATAACCACCCAGCGTGGCTTGCAATGCAGAGTAAACGCTGGCCACGTTGAGGCCAAGCACCTGCGCACGTTCGCGGTCCAATTTCACCTTCAACTGCGGGGTATTTGCATCAAAGGTAGTGAAGAAGGATGCGATATCCGGCGCTTTATTTGCCGCAACAATCAAAGAACGGGAGATTTGCGCAAGTACTGTCGGGTCCTGACCTTCCAGTGCCTCCATGATAAACTCAAAGCCACCTACCGTGCCAAGGCCATCAATCGCCGCCGGATTGACCGGGAAGAAAGTTGCTTCGGGAATACCCGACAAGGCGCCATATGTTCTGTAGACGAAGGCGAAGGAGGACAGCTCACGTGATTGACGTTCTTCGTAATCCTTGAGTCTGACGAAGAAAACACCTGCGTTTGGTGATGAGCCGCCACCCGCCAGCAGGTCGAGTCCGATAATCATTGTGGCGGATTCGACTGCCGGGTCTTTACGGATAATCTCATCAGCGTTACGCATAACAGCCTCAGTCCGGTTGCTAGACGCACCCGGGGGCAAGTTGACAAGCACCATGACGTAGCCTTTGTCTTCATCCGGGACAAAGCCATCTGGTGTGTAGGAGACAATCAGGTAACTAAAGAGCGCAAACCCCACAACCACAGGAAGTGAGAGCAAAGATATTTTGGCAATGCGCTTGATGAAGCTGGCGTAACCATGGCCAACAGCGTCAATCATCTTTGACACCTTACCCATAACGCCTGTCAGATTTTCCGACTTCATAAAGATGGCGCAAAGAGCAGGAGAAAGTGACAGTGCGTTGATGGCGGAGATGACCATCGCAGCGGAAATGGAGACTGCGAACTCTCTGAAGAGCACACCGGATGATCCCGGCAGAAAGGCCACTGGCACAAACACGGAGAGCAGAACAAGCGTGATCGCGATTACGGGAGCTGCAATTTCGCCCACTGCTTTGGATGTTGCCTGAGCAGGTGTGAGGTCGGGGTGCTCGTGCATAATGCGTTCGACATTCTCAACCACGATAATTGCATCATCCACAACGATACCGATGGCAAGCACCAGGGCCAGCAGTGAGATCGTATTGGCTGTGAAGCCCATTATGTAAGCCACTGCGACCGCACCAATGATGGATACGGGAACCGTTATCAGAGGAATGAGGGTTGCGCGGAATTTGCCGAGGAAGACATAAACCACAATGGTCACAAGCACAAATGCTTCCAGAAGTGTGTGTATTACCTTCGTAATCATTTCATTTACGAAGAGTGAGGTATCGAAGACGGACACATATGTGAGGTCTTCCGGGAAGCGTTCTGCCAGATACTTGATACGCTCGTTAACACCTTCCGAAACGTCCACAGCGTTTGCGCCCGGCGACAGATAGATCCCTACCATCGCACTTGCCTGCTGGTTGTATTCTGCCACTACATCAAATGAGTGACTGCTGAGTTCTACGCGGGCCACGCTGCCCAGGTGAACCACGGAGCCATCAGGATTTGCCCGCAAGACGATATTTCGGAATTCCTCAACCGTATTCAAACGGCCTTTTGCTGTGACGGTGAGCTGAAGTTGCTGATCGGCAGCCAGAGGGGCCGCTCCGACACGGCCTACGGCTGCCTGTTTGTTTTGTGATTCAACTGCCGAGATAACGTCGTCTGATGTCAGGTTCAATGCACGAAGTTTAGCCGGGTCCATCCAGATACGCATGGAATAATCCTGCGCACCAAAAACACTTGCATCTCCCACACCGGGAATGCGCTTCAGCTCATCAATAATATTGATGGTGACGTAGTTGGAAATAAAGAGGCCATCGTGGGTCTGTTCCGGCGAATAGAATGAAACCGCCTGCAGAAGATCACCAGCCTTTTTAGTGACAGTGACCCCCTGATCGCGCACTTCCTTCGGAAGTTTACTCTCGATGGTACTTATTCGGTTCTGAACATTCACCGCGTTGATGTCGGGGTTCGTTGTCAGGTCGAAGTAAACCGTCAGCGAATACGTGCCATCACTGGAAGAAGACGACTTCATATAGCGCATGCCGTCTACGCCGTTGACTGCCCCTTCAACAAGCTGGCCGACACTTTCTTCCACCGTCAATGCATCCGCACCGATATAGGTGGCATTCACCTGCACGGTTGGCGGTGCAATAGTCGGATATTGTGAAACCGGAATTGAATAAATCGAGATCACGCCGATCACGACTATGAGAATGGAAATCACCATCGCCAGCCGTGGTCGGCGAATAAACATGTCATAGATCATAGTTTATTGACCTGCCAGCTGTGCGTTGACTTTAATTCCCGGACGGACTTTCTGGATCCCGGATGTAATCACCAGATCACCTTTTTCCAGGCCGCTTCCAACAATCACCAGGCCGTTGATCTGGTCGACAACGCCAATACGCTGCTGTTCAACCACGTCTTCCTTATTCACTTTCAACACATACGGGCCTTCCTGATCCAGCAGCAGTGCGGACTGAGAAACAACCAGCACAGGCGCAGCATCTTTGGCGTGAGCAACAACATCAACCAACTGTTGGTCAAAGAGCACGTGGTCCGGGTTTTCAAAAATTGCATAAGCTGTGACGGTGTCTGTGCCCGGGTTAGCTTCCGCTTCTAGGAAGTCCAGCTTGCCGTTGTGCTTGTAGAACTTCCCGTCTGACAGGCGCAATCTGATGAGCAAATTGTCAGCGGCCATGTTCCTGGGCTGCTGAAATTGCAAAATCATCGCTTGTGGAATCGGATAAGCCACGCGAATAGGATCCAAAGAGGTGATGGTTGCCAAAGTTCCGCTGCTGGCATTGACATAGGCGCCTTCTGTAAAGGCTGCGGTTCCGATCTGCCCATCCAGTGGCGCACGGATTTCAGTGTAGCTCAGATCCAGTTCGGACAGCTTCAGTTCGGCCTGACGCAAAGCAAGAGTGGCGTTGGCTTCTTTCAGATTTGCGCGGGCAGTATCGAGCTCTGATACGGAGATTGCATCCCGGTTGACGAGCTGTTCCTTGCGGTAAAAATCAACTTTGGCTAAATCAACCTTTGCCTGAGCACTTTCCAGATTTGCTTGTGATTGCTCCACTGAAAACTCGTAGGGCTCCTGCTCTATCACAAAGAGCAGGTCGTCCTGTTTCACGGTCTGGCCTTCTTTGAATTCCAGCGGTTCCAGAAACCCGCCCACACGGGCTATAAGTGCCACCTGACTGATTGCTTCTGTACGGCCAGAGAAAACACGTTCTTCTTCAATTACTTCCTCTCTTGCAGGCTCAACAATAACGCCTGCAGGCGGACTCACTTCCTGAGCGACGGATGCAGAGAAAATAAGAAATGTGCCAAGAGATGCCGTTACAAATGCGAGGGCGACTTTGTGGGTTGATGAAAGCAGACTTCCATTCCAGATGGCAGGGAACTCTAATTTGTTTTTCATTTTCTACTCTTACATATTGGAAATTGCTGGCAGCACCTGCCTAACATTACTTGGAGGAAGTAACTTAATCCTTGAAGGCTACGGACACACCCTTGCCCATCGCTGCCAAAGCACTCTCGGCAACCTGAAAATCCGGGCCGATTTTGAGTTGCAGGAGTTCTCTCACTTTCCCCGGGGAAAGCCTGTGACTGGTGTCACACAAAGCGGCTTTTGAAAATATTTACCCTTGACTGACTGATCTAAGTACACATTTGAGAGGTTATTTTCCAGAATTGCTGGCGGATTTCTTTGCTCAGAACCAGCTCATTCGGCGGGATTTTTGTTCCGCATTCGTAGAACCCTCCGGTCTTGCCTGCAAACTCCTGCGAGAGCAGCATGTGGATAGCTGGTAAGGCGGCATAAGGGGCAGACTTGCCGACCAGCGAACTTTTCATGCCAAGCCAGAACCGCCGCATTGTGCTGTAGCCCTGCATTTGTTTGGTCAGCACAAGACCGGGTCCGAACGCATTGATGCAGATGTCTGTATTCTTCAATTGATCTGCCAGCTCCATCAAAAAAAGCAGATTGCAGTTGGTTTGCCCTACTCTGCGGTCCCAACTTTCCAGTGTATAATCAGGGTCATTGAGCGCATTTAGGTCCGGGCGTTCAAATTTCGTGACGGGACTAGCGAAAGAGACAATCCTCGGTGCCTGTTGTTTCCTGAGAAGAGGTGTGAGTTTGCTCAGCAGCTGGAACCTGCTGAGATAGATGACAGCAAATCCGGCCTCGACACCCTCTCCTGTGATGCCACGAAACCCCGGTGTTTCAGCGGCACAAAGGGCTATACGGTTCAGGTCCGGCAGCTTTTGCTGGATTTCTCCGGCAAGCCGGTCGACCTCAGATATCAGAGAGAGATCAGCAACAAACCCGCAGTGAGAACATTTGGGGCCTGCCTCGTTAACCTCCCTGAGGACAGCTGTTACTTTTTCTTCTGAGCGACCCACAACTGCAATGGATTGCCCGGCATCAGCCAGACGGATCGCAAGCGCCCGTCCTATGCCATCTGTCGCGCCTGTTACCAAACATGTGTTGTTGGTTGCCCGCCAGCCCTCCAGGTATCCGGGAGGCGGCGGCACAGGAATGACATTGGCTTTCTTCATGCACGAATTAGAGCAGAAACCCTTTAATCAGTTGCAGATTTATTTGATAAACTTACTAAGGGAAAATGACGGATACGATGGACATACAATCACGATCATCATCATGGTATTTGGCTTGGGGCTGTTTTGCTGCCGGTCCAGACCATTCTCCGCCCAACTAAAGTCAAACATATCTGTCCTGATTGTGGCCTTAATCGTCATGATAATGACGAGGTTCACTGCAAACCGTGCGGCAGTATTTTGCACATTCCCACCGAAGGCGTAATGACAATCCGCCCTGTCAGGGTGTGCCGTAAATTACTGCATCAGTTTTCAAGAGTTAGACCGCCCCTGAGGTGTGTGCCAGCATAAATAATCTCAGGCCTTCACGAGTTTATTCCTAAAATTCAACAGGGTTCATCCGAGAGAACGGCAAGAAGTGGAATGGGCATGAGCCTTCTTACAAATGCGACCGCGTTTGCTACCTTGGTTATTTCCGGGTTGGTTCCCTTTGCGACAATGGCTGAGGAGGCGACCTGTGGTGTAACAACTCCCTGTGAAGTCGAGAGCGGTGAATACTATATTGCACTTCCGGATTCTACAGCTGGCGATGAACAGACTGGTGCCATAATCTACCTCCACGGCTGGAAGGGCAAAGCTGACCGCGCCATCAAAAACAAGGCCCTGCGCAACCTTGCAAACGAGCTTGGAGTCGCCCTCATAGTCCCGCAGGGTATCAGCGGCTCCTGGTCTTATCCGGGCTCTCCAAGTCAGGATCGTGACGAGTTCAGGTTCTTTGATGAGATGCTGAGCGATGTTTCCAACCGCTTTCCCGTCGACCGCAAAAAGATCCTGCTCTCAGGCTTTTCAATGGGTGGTTCCATGGTTTGGAATCTGGCCTGCTATAAAGGCGAGGACTATGCTGGCTTCGCACCGATTGCCGGGGCCTTCTGGGACCCTATCCCGGCAACCTGCCCTTCTCCGCTGACCAACCTTTACCACACCCACGGTGTTGAAGATAAAACCGTTCCGATGGTGGGCCGTGCTATTGGCGCGAACTGGCATCAGTCCGATGTGTTTGACAGTCTGGATGTCTGGAAGCGACAGGCAGGTCTTCATAACACGAAGCCTGCATCCATCAGCGCTGGCGAATTGCAGTGTGATGTGTGGTCTGCTAAAGGCGGGAAGCTTGAGCTTTGCCTGCACGATGGAGGTCACTCTATGAAGACCAAATGGATCCGGCGTGCATGGCTTGATCTTGCCAACACAAAGCACTGGTAAAACCCGCAGGCTCATTACGGCAGGAATTTCATATTTCACGGGTCATCACGATACTGTGTGATTTTTCAAATTGTTGTGGTGGGTCTTTTCTGAGTGTTCTAACCTCTACAAAATCTGCTGGATTGCCGTACATGGCACGGTCAGTCAACCTCCATTAGTGAGTAATCCTGCATCAAAACCAATGGATTAGACGGTTTGAATTCTCTGGAAGACGATGAACAGCACCAATCCACTATCATCAAAGGACCTCTGGATGGTCTTGTGGTGCTTGACCTTTCCCGTATTTTGGCAGGCCCAACCTGTACCCAGCTTTTGGGCGACATGGGCGCAGAAATCATCAAGATTGAACACCCCAAACGCGGTGATGACACCCGCCAATGGGGGCCTCCTTTCCTGAGAGGTAAAAGCGGCGCTGATACTGGCGAAAGCGCATATTATCTCAGCTCCAATCGCAACAAGTATTCTCTTGGCATAGACATGCGCTCTGAAAAGGGCGTAGAAATATTAAAGGATCTGGCAGCAGTTGCTGATGTGGTTATCGAGAACTTCAAGGTCGGTGACCTCGCTCGCAAGGGCCTTGGATATGATGATCTGCGTGCGAAAAATGATCATCTGATCTATTGCTCTATTACCGGGTTCGGTCAGACTGGTCCTTACGCTCATCGGGCGGGCTATGATGCATTGGTTCAGGCCATGGGTGGGATCATGAGCATCACAGGTCAGCCAGAGGAAGAATGCGGCACCCCAACCAAGATTGGTGTTGGCATTGCTGATGTGATGTGCGGGATGTATGCCTGTAACGCCATTTTAGGCGCTCTGCATCACCGGCAGAAGACTGGCGAAGGTCAACACATCGACATCTCTTTGCTGGACTGTCAGGTGGCATGGCTGATCAATCAGGGACTTTCTTATCTGATCAGCGGCAACCTCCCTGAACGGCTTGGCAACGCGCACCCGACCATTGTTCCTTATGAGACTTTTCCGGCCTTTGACAAGGACTTCATGGTGGCTGTTGGCAACGACGTGCAGTACCAGCGGTTCTGCGGGGTTCTGGGCTGTTCTGAGCTGAGCGCTGATCCTCGTTTTGCAACCAACTCTGACCGTGTGCGCAACCGTGCTGAACTGGTGCCATTGCTGCGTCAGTTCACAATCAAACAAAGTGCTCGGCATTGGACAAATGAACTTGAGGCTGTTGGCGTTCCATGTGGCCCGGTGAATGATCTGGCAGAGGTGTTCAGCGATCCGCAGATCCTGCATCGTGGTATGAAAATTTCTCTGCCACACAAGCAATCTGAAGACGGGCAGGTAAGCCTGATTGGCAATCCAATCAACTACAGCAAGACGCCTGTTACATACCGTAAGGCTCCGCCGACCCTTGGCGAGGACAGCATTGAAGTGCTGACCAAATACCTACAAAAAACCAAAGAAGAAATTGACGATCTCGCTGCTCGCGGTGTCGTGTCACCGGGAGATCCATAATTATGCGCGGCGCTGACCTTATTGCTCAAAAGCTGCATCAGGCTGGCAGCCAGTATGCCTTCGGGATTCCTGGTGGCGAAGTGTTGGCTCTCATGGACGCAATGAACCTTGCTGGTCTGAAATTCAATCTGGTAAAGCACGAAAACGCTGGTGGCTTTATGGCTGAAGGCGCGTGGCATGGCCTTGCCCGCCAGGGCGTGGATGCTCCCGTTGTTCTGCTGGCAACACTTGGGCCAGGAGTGACCAACGCAGTTAACGTGATTGCCGGTGCCTTTCAGGATCGCGTTCCGCTGATCTTCCTGACGGGCTGTGTGGATACCGCCGAGGCCGAGACCTACACTCACCAGGTAATGGATCATCAGCAGTTGTTGCGTCCTATCGTGAAAGCCAGCTTCAAAGCTGCTCCGGGTGCGCTGAATGCCATGATGGATAAGGCAATTTCCATTGCTATGTCCGGTCAGCCGGGACCAGTGCACATTGATGTGCCGATTTGCGTTGCAGAAGGTGAAAGCACGGAAACGCAGAAGGCTCCGAGCTACGGCTTACGCGCTGCCCAGCTGCCATTTGGTGATGTGCTGGAGCAGGCGCGCGATCTGCTGGGTTCCGCTCAGCGCCCTATTGCGATTGCAGGTGTTGACGCAGTCAATGTGGATGCTGGCAATGAGATTGAGGCCTTATGTGAGGCATGTCAAATCCCGCTAATCACGAGTTACAAGGGCAAAGGGCTCATTCCGGGGAACCACAAGTTATCGCTTGGTGGGGCTGGCCTTTCTCCAAAAGCTGACAAAATCCTGATGCCATTGCTGGCTGAGGCGGATCTTGTTGTTCTCATTGGCTATGACCCCATTGAGATGCGCGTGAACTGGCGTAATCCATGGAGTGTGGAAACCTCAGTTATCGAGTTGACCCCTGTGTTGCGCTGTCATGGTATGCACCATGTGAGCCATACACTCGAAGGCGATATCAAACTGACGCTGCTCTCGCTGACACCCAAAGATGAAGCAGGTGTTGCACCCGAGGAGAGCGGGTGGCTTCGTGAGCGCATCGCACCAGCCAAAGATAAGCTGAAGGCAGACTTTACTGCTGAAGTGAGCGGATGGGGTCCAGCCACTGTATTTCACGCCCTTCGTGAAGCTTTGCCAGTGACCACTGTTGCGACTGCGGACAGCGGGGCACATCGCATTCTTGTGAGCCAGATCTGGGAAAGCTATTACCCACGCACTATGCTGCAGAGTTCTGCGCTTTGTACAATGGCTTGCGCACTGCCACTGGGCATCGGGCATAAGATGGCCAAACCGGAAGATCCGGTTGTTGTGTTTGTGGGAGATGCCGGTCTGGAGATGGGACTTGGCGATCTGGCAGTACTGCGCGACATGCAAGTGCCGTTCATCGTCTGTGTACTTGTTGACGAGAGCCTGTCTCTGATTGAGCTGAAGCAGCGCGCCAACCAGAACCCGAATCTGGGCGTGGACTTCTCAGCAACCAACTTCCCGGCGCTTGCTGACGCTTATGGCGGACATGGTGTTTGGGTGAATGATGCTGAGAGTTTGAAGAAAGAAGCAAAGGCAGCGCTGGAGCGCGATACCTTTACCGTTCTTGCTTGCCGCATCGACCGCAGAGCCTACGACGGCAAATTATAGAGCCATTGGCACTCTGGTGAATAGTTCTAAGGGCATTGCCAAGTTGTTTTGCTTTGGGTCAACAGGTTTGGGCGTCATTTTTGCCGACTATATCCGCAAAGACCGTCCAGACCTGATCATACCAATCCTCATCAATCAGAGTCCATGCGCCCATTCCCGCATGCCGGTTATATAATGCTTTCTGGTTGCTCTAAGAGTCAGATCCATGCATTGCATAAGGTGTTTGTGATCTCTTCCAAATTGTCAACGGTCCGGTTTGAAACCAATTGTCAGGAACGAACGCAACACTTTCCAGTCCCCTTTTGTGTTACTATACTCCCGCCTCTCCAAAACCCGAAAAGTGCAATGTAACTTTCCTGGCCAAAACGCCTGATATCTCCGAAACCATTCTTATCTAAATATTCGGGTTTTCGAAGGAGTTGAGTATAATGACATACAGTGTTATTCTGTTATTAGGTAGGCCTTCTTAAGCCAGTGTTCTTCCAGGTTACTTCCGTCTCCAATCCGGTCGACAACGGCGAATAGTCCTGACCCTTTGACGGGCGTCAGAACGCCGTGCCATGTGTTGCGTTTGATATTGATGGACTGGGTACAACCCGCCATAAACGCACGAGGTGTTGAAGGCCGTCCACCTTCATCATCGGCGACTATGACAAGATACTCAGATTGGTTCATCGGGATGAAGCATTGCGACCCTAATGGATGGCGCTCCAGCATCGTCAGCTTGTGCGGAAGGCTGCGAAGTTCGGCCTGAAACAGGCTGACACCGGCGCGGCCACCAATAAACTCGACACCAGCTAAATCAGAAAAACGCTCGCACCGGCCTTCATTGATTATGACAGGTGATGTGCTTCCGGCCTCAACCAGCTCACCAAATGAGGTAAATGCCTCGGCAGTGAGTTTCTCAATCCTGAGGTTACGCGCTTTATCGATCTGCTCACTCATGCCTGATTACCTCTGGAATAAGCCAAGGTGGGCATGGCGGTTCACGTCTTTGTAAAGCAGGTAGCGGAAGCGGGTTGGTCCTCCGGCGTAACAGGCCTGGGGGCAGAAGGCGCGGAGCCACATAAAATCTCCTGCTTCTACCTCAACCCAATCATTGTTAAGCCGGTAAACTGCTTTCCCTTCCAGAACATACAGACCGTGTTCCATCACGTGGGTCTCAGCAAACGGAATACAGCCACCGGGCTCAAATTTGACAATGTTCACGTGCATGTCATGGCGCATATCGCCCGGATCAACAAAGCGCGTGGTTGTCCAGGCTCCATTGGTGTCTGGCATGGGAGCAACCACAGCATCATTCTCATGAGTGAAAAAAGCTTCTGGTTGATCAATATCCTCGACAGCCTCATATCGCTTTCGCACCCAATGGAAGACAGCTGGAGACGAGTTGTTGTTGTTAACTTCATAAACCGTACCGGCAGGAAGGTAGGCATATCCTCCTTCTGCCAGCATATGCCGCTCTTTGCCAAGCACTACTGTGACCTCGCCCTTAACGACGAAAATCACACCCTGAGCTTCAGGGTCTGGCTCTGGTTTGTAGGATCCACCTTCTGGCTGTATCTCCATAATGTACTGGGAGAATGTTTCTGCAAAACCGGAGAGTGGGCGGGCGATAATCCATGCGCGGGTTTTTTCCCAAAATGGCAGGTTTGACGTAACGATGTCGCGCATAACACCCTTGGGAATAACGGCGTACGCGTTCGTAAACACCGCTCTGTCAGTCATAACCTGCGTTTGCGGCGGCAAACCTCCGGCAGGTGCATAAAGGGAAGACGGGCGCCGATGCTGTGTATTCATAAGCTCATTCATTCCTTTGAAGACCAGGCATTGGTGTTGGTATCAAAACAAGTGCTGAAAGCAATCAACTAAAGGTTCACCAGACGCTCCCTCACTATGAGTTTAGCTTAACAGACGCATCGGATTGCCATATTATTTTTTGAAAATTTCTCTCGATAATTATGAAAATAAATGACCCGAACGTTGTTAGTCTGCCCGCAATTAACTTGCTCGCAAAAATCTAGAGTATTGATTACTCTTATCTTTAAGGGATGAATTCAACCGCTCACTAATGAACTGAAGAAGCAGGCAATCATGTTTTCCTTGTTGGAAATCTGCCCCTTGCAACGGCTCACCACGACGCTCCAGATAACAAGGAGAGGCACACACCCTCTGTGTCAGGGAAGTTGTCCGCTCTCTCATTTTTCTCTATTTTCTGAAGAGGGTGATACAGGAAGATGTAGTG
>CANNAV010000044.1 GCA_947502585.1 uncultured Pseudovibrio sp. | reverse complement strand
ATCGACAAACCTAAAGAGAAATCCCACGATGGCTATCTCAATTTCTAAATCAGATAATTTACAGCACTATAGGGACATAATCGGAAAAAGCCTGCAAACGAAAAACTCAGATGTCATTTCCGTTTCTATCTTGCGCAACTGAAAACCGTATCAACTCCAACTCTCAACTAATCACTTGATTTTCCGCCAGTTCCCAGCAGTTCCCGTCTAATCCCGTAAAGTCTTCCAGTTTCCAGTACTATCCTGCGTGTTACAAGAACAAAAAGTGTCAAACCGGACGAGAAAAACTGTCAAACCTGAAAGGAGGAGAACAAATGTTCTTTTCAAGATCTAATGATTTCAAGGAGATAAGTGGTGCCCGGAGGCGGATTCGAACCACCGACACGCGGATTTTCAATCCGCTGCTCTACCAACTGAGCTATCCGGGCCTGTCGCGGTAGGCAGTGCACCCCGCTGAGGTGTGCTCTTATAGGGTGCCTGACTTCTTCTGTCCAGCAAATCAGTGAGTTTTCCCAAAGGCTTTTAGGGGGTTAAATTTCTCGCAGAGTGCTTTGTCAGGCAGAGTGCACCCATAATAGGGGCGTTATTCAAGCGTCCTTCATTCGTTCTGTATGTCAAAAGCCTTGGACGGCGACCCAGCTGGCCTTTTCGTGGGACTTGGCCATGGCCTGGACAAGACCCTCGATAAAGATGCCATGCTCGAAGTCGATGTGGTGACTGACTTCGCCCTGGAGGCTTTTTAGAATCTCGTTTATTTCAATGATCTTCAGATCGTTAAAGCCAAGGCCGTGGCCTGGAGCCGGGAGAAAGCGCTCGTATGGTGGGTGAGCCGGGCCGGCGAGGATGGTGGTGTAGCCCTGCCCTGCGACATCGCCTTCAGCCTTGTAAAGATGCATTTCGTTCATGCGCTCCTGATCATAAACGATGGACCCTCCGGAGCCGAAGATCTGCATTGCAATACGTCCTTTGCGGCCCCATGCGGAGCGGTTGAGCTGGAGGGTGCCGTTGCCGCCGTTTTCAAGCTCAAACAACACGGCCGCTATATCATAGGTCTCAACGGCCTTATCATTGCCTGCTGCGTCCTTGCGGGTCGCGTATGGCCTGGTCATGTGACACATGACTTTTGCGATACGCAGGTCCAGAGCCATGAGCAGGGACATGGTATGTACGCCAAAGTCATCCAGCGCCCCAAAACCGGAGGCTGCACCGCTTTTGATGCCCCATTCGTCGTCGGGGTTGGCCATGAAGTCTTCGTCCATTTCGAGCCGAACCTGCAGCACTTCTCCAATTTCGTCCGCCCTAAGCAGGTCGTGGATGCGGCGTATCAGGGGGTTTTGGATGTAGTTGTATCCCAGATACGTTTTCTTGCCGGACTTGCGGGAGGCTTCCAGCATCTTCCGGGCGTCCTTGCAGGACGGAGCCATTGGCTTTTCGCAATAGACGTGCTTGCCAGCTTCCAGAGCTGCGATTGCCATTTCCGGGTGAAACTCATTCGGCGTGGTAATCGAGATAATGTGAATATCCGGGTCTGCCAGCATATCACGCCAGTTGCCCGTGGACCTTGCGAAACCAAAGTCTTTTGCGCGTGCAGCTGCCAGCTCTTCACTCACCTCAGCAAGCATCACCAATTCAGGCTTCAGCTCACCACCAAACACGCCGGATACTGCATTCCATGCCAGAGCATGACATTTGCCCATGTATCCGGTTCCAATCAGACCTACGCCGATTTTTTCCATCTCAGTAACCCTGAAAGTGCGCCCGGAACAGGACGCGTTTAAAGCGGAGGATTGACAAAATGAAGGAGCGGCACGATCAGTTAAAGCCGATCCTTAATGTGTCATTGAACAACCTTTAATACCTATCATCATAAATCAGAACTCACAGGCCCATTTCACGTTCCGATTGAAGTTATTGTGGCAGGCTTTCCGATGAGTTTGTTCCATGCGTTGCAGCTTTGTCTTGAAACGAATACCGGGTCTGAAACTCAGATATCACGCATAAATTGCCGGATGTTTTCAACGGTATTAAGCTCGGCAGCTCCCGGAGGCAGGACACCATACTAATGTTGTCCGGAACCGTCAACTTGCTTGTGATATGCAAACCCGCGCCGTCCGGCAGGAGCACTGCATGAGCTTACGGTTTTACGGGTTTGGTAATTTCGTCAAGATGTGCCTGCATGGCATGGGTATCACAGCGCAGCATAACGAACATAATCAAACTGTCCGGGATCAGGGACGAAGCCCACTTCTGAAAAACGCATGGCAACGCACATAGCAACGCAAACAAAAAAGGCTCCGGAAACTACCGAAGCCTTTCTGAAATTCATCAGGATATTAAGAGCTTAGTCCTGATCCGCGAGCATCTCCAGCTCCAGCCACTCTTCCTCAAGCGCTGCAAGCTCCTCGTGCAGTTTCCCAACAGCGGTCATCACTTTGTGAAAACGGTCCGGATTGGAGCTGAACAGGTCCGGATCTTCTAACTCCTTTTGACACCTGGCAATTTTCGCTTCCAGTTTTTCAATTTCACCTGGAATGTCCTTCAGTCGGTGCTGCTGCGTAAAGTTGAGGCCGGACTTTTTAGCCTCCTTTTTGGGCGCACAAGCAGAAGACTTATCCTCCTTCGCAGCCCCGGAAGTCTTTTCTGCCTTGGTAACTTTACGCTCCTGCACGCCTTCCCCGCGCTGGCGCACCATGTCGGTGTAACCACCAGCATACTCACCCCATTTACCGCTCTCATCTTCCATCGTAATGATGCTGGTGCAGATGCGGTCGAGAAAGTCCCGATCATGACTCACAAGCAGGACAGTGCCGGGATATTCAGAAATAAGCTCCTGCAACAGGTCCAGCGTTTCAAGGTCCAGATCGTTGGTAGGCTCATCAAGCACCATCAGGTTGGAAGGCGAGGCCAGCGCACGGGCCAGCAGCAAACGTCCCCGTTCCCCACCGGAAAGAACACGCACAGGGGTGCGCGCCTGTTCTGGCTTAAACAGGAAGTCCTTGAGATAACTCATGACATGCTTGGAGGTGTCTCCTGAAATAACCATGTCCCCGCTGCCACCCGTCATGGCATTGACGAGCGTATCATTGGGATCGAGCTTCTCGCGCTTCTGGTCAAGCGTGATCATCTGGAGATTGGCACCAAGACGAATACTGCCCGTATCCGGTGCAAGCTCACCAGTGAGCATCCTGAGCAAGGTGGTCTTGCCAGCCCCGTTCGGCCCCACAAATCCAATCCGGTCACCGCGCAAAATGCGGGTGGAAAAATCCCTGAGGATCGGGCGTTCATCGTAGGCCTTGCCAATGTGTCTGGCCTCAGAGACAAGCTTACCAGAGATATCCCCCTCAGTGGCAGCCATCCTCACACTGCCCTGCGGTCCCTTATGCTCCTTGCGCTGCTGACGTAAATCAGCCAGCTCCCGCACCCGCCGCATATTCCGCTTACGACGCGCAGTCACGCCATAAACCATCCAGTGCTCTTCCTGCCGGATCTTCTCATTCAGCCGCGCTTGCTCTTTTTCTTCCTCTTCAAAAACCTTGTCCCGCCACTCTTCAAACCTGGCAAAGCCATGGTCCGCGCGGCGGGAAATACCCCTGTCAATCCAGTAGGTTATGCGGGAAAGGTTCTCCAGAAAACGGCGATCATGCGAGATCAGAACAATGGCAGATTTCATCTGCCTAAGCTCAGATTCCAACCACTCAATTACAGGAAGGTCCAGATGGTTGGTCGGCTCATCCAGCAGCAAAATGTCCGGCTCCGGCGCTAAAGCCCGCGCAATCGCAGCCCTTTTAGCTTCTCCGCCCGAAAGTGTCTCCGGGTCTTCCTCGCCCGTTAAGCCCAAGATTTCTAACAGGTATTTCGCCCGATATTGATCATCACCCGGTGCCAGCCCACCTTCAGCATAGGCAAGCACAGTTGGATACCCCGAAAGGTCCGGCTCCTGAGGCAAATACCGGATTGTCCGCCCTGGCTGCAAAAAATATTCGCCCTTATCCGGCTCTGTTAATCCCGCAGCGATTTTCAGCAGTGTCGACTTGCCGGACCCGTTTCGACCAACCAGGCAGATCCGTTCGCCTTCCCCAACTTGCAGCTCTGCACCAGTCAGAAGAGGTGTCGTTCCAAAGTTAAGGTGAATGTCTCGCACATGAAGAAGCGGTGGTGCCATCAAGCTTGTCTTTCCAGATTCCCAAAACAGCGCATTTCAACGCCAAGAGTATATTAATTGGTAGTGCTCTACCACAAATGAGCGAAGGTTAAAGTTTTTTGCCGCGCCTGTGAAAAATGGGGGCGATAAACACTGGGAGTAGCAGTGACATGATTACAAAAGGTTTAGCTGCATAATTTGAAATATATGTTTAAAATTTAAGATCAATTAGAAATTATAATTCTTTAACCTTTTATAATACAAGGAAGAGATTCAAATTCTCTCTGATTGCGAAGAAATTTTGACCCTTCGACACTTGCTATAATAACCCAACAGTGAAATGTTGCGGGCAACTGCCAGTCCCCAAATCTGGCGGAATGTTATTTTAGGAGAGGGGAGAACTGCATGATCAGGTCCATTCGTATGTCAGCGTTGGCTGCAGCACTTATCGCTGGCACGTCGCTATCTGCGGCGGCTGAAACCGTCTACAACCGTGGTAATGCCGCTGACCCGGAAACTCTTGACCAGCATAAGACATCTACAACCTACGAAGGCCACATCCTGCGTGATCTTTATGAGGGGCTTGTTACTTACAACGCAAAGGGCGAAATCATCCCTGGCGCGGCAACAAGCTGGACTGTTTCTGACGATGGTCTGACATACACTTTCAAGATGCGCGAGGACGCAAAGTGGTCAAACGGTGATCCGGTTTTGGCTGGTGACTTCGTATACTCCCTGCGCCGCATCATGAACCCGATGACCGGTGCGAAATACGCCAACATTCTCTACCCAATCCTGAATTCTGAAGCCGTTAACAAAGGCGAGATGGAAGGAGAGAAGCTCGGCGTTAAAGCAATTGATGACAAGACCCTTGAAATCAAGCTGCACGCTCCAACTCCTTACTTCATCCAGCTTCTGGCGCACCAGTCCGGTCTTCCGGTACACCCGGCATCCGTTGAAAAGTACGGTTCCGACTTCGTGAAGCCAGCTAACATCGTAACCAACGGCGCATTTGTATTGTCCAGTTTCGTACCGAACGATGCTGTGACTGCAGTTAAGAACCCTTACTTCCATGATGCAGCAAATGTTGGACTGGACATAGTTAAGTTCTACCCGACTGAAGATCGTGGTGCAGCTCTTCGCCGCTTCCAGGCTGGCGAACTGGACACGAACAACGATGCCCCGCTGGAGCAGATTGACTTCATTCGTGGCACTTTGGGCAATCAATTTAAAGTCGCACCATTTCTTGGCAACTACTACTATGCACTGAACCATGAATCCGAAGCTATGAAAGACCCTGATATACGTCAGGCTCTGTCCATGGCAATCGACCGTGAATTCCTTGCAGAAGAAATTTGGGGAGGCACCATGGTTGCTGCTTACTCCCTTGTGCCTCCTGGAATCGACAACTACAGCGAACCAGCTTACGCTCCCTGGGCAGATACTGATCTGCTCGACCGCGAGGAAGAAGCCAGGAAGATCCTTGAATCCAAAGGTTACAGCCAGAGCAACCCTCTGAAGATTGAAATCCGCTATAACACCTCTGAGAACCACAAGAACACTGCTGTTGCAATCGCAGACATGTGGAAGCCCCTTGGCGTTGAAGTATCCATGCTGAACACCGACACCAAAACCCACTACGCACACCTGCGTGATCGTGGTGACTTCGATGTTGCTCGCGCTGGGTGGATTGGCGACTACTCCGATCCTCAGAGCTTCCTCTTCCTGGTTGAAAGCGACAATTCCGGATTCAACTACGCACGCTACAACAACCCTGAGTACGATGCACTCATGGATGAAGCAGCTGTAACTGTTGACCTGGAAAAGCGTGCAGCTATCCTGAAGAAAGCAGAAACAATCTTCATGCGTGATCTGCCATTCCTGCCTTTGATGTACTACGGCTCCATAAACCTTGTGTCCGATAAGGTTTCCGGTTTCGAAACTAACCTGTTGAACGTGCATCCAAGCCGCTACGTCAAGATTAATAAGTAATCTTTAAAGCGACAGATAATGCCAGTCATGCAGGATATCTCATGGCTGGCATTTTTGTGAACTATCGGTAAACAAAAACGATAAACAACTGGAGAAGCAAGGCCCATGTTACGCTATGTCCTGAGCAGATTGCTCAGCGCGATACCGACCTTGTTCTTGATCATTACTATTTCCTTCTTCCTTATGCGCGTAGCGCCAGGTGGTCCGTTCGATCTGGAACGTCCACTGGAAGCAAAGGTCATGGAGAATCTGAACAAGATCTACAATTTGGACAAATCTCTCTGGGAGCAGTACCTCATTTATCTCAAGAGCGTATTGTCCGGTGATTTTGGCCCAAGTTTCTTCTTCCGAGATTTCTCGATCAATGAACTTTTTGCCCAAAGTCTTCCAATCTCCATGCAGCTCGGTCTTTCTGCACTGGCACTTGCCCTGGCTGTTGGTGGGTTTTTGGGGGTTATCGCAGCACTGCGCCAGAATAAGGGCATCGACTACTCTGTGATGGCCGTTGCGACACTCGGGGTGACCATCCCGAACTTTGTTGTAGCACCAATTCTGACACTCATACTGGGTGTACATTTTGGTTGGCTTCCTGTCGGAGGCTGGGGAGGTGGTGCCTTCGTCAACATGGTTCTGCCTGTCGTAACGCTGGCTCTTCCGCAAATTGCAGTTGTCGCCCGTTTGACCCGTGGTTCAATGATTGAAGCACTGCGTTCCAACCACGTCCGCACAGCACGCGCTTATGGCCTGTCCGGATACACCATCGTTGTCATTCACGCTCTGCGTGGTGCCATCCTGCCGGTTGTGTCCTACCTGGGCCCTGCCGCTGCTGCATTGCTGACCGGTTCCGTTGTTATCGAAACCATCTTCGGTATCCCGGGTATTGGCCGCTACTTCGTACAAGGCGCACTGAACCGTGACTACACACTGGTAATGGGTACTGTCGTGGTCGTCGCTTGTTTCGTCATTATTTTCAACCTCATCGTGGATCTGCTCTATGCAATGCTTGATCCTCGTGTGCGTTTTGACTGAGGACCCGAATTTATGAGTGTTACCTCCGACCAGCTGAAAGAAGCCCCGAAAATGGGCCGTTCGCTGTGGGATGACGCCCGTGATCGTCTTCTCGCAAACAAAGCAGCAGTGACCTCTCTGATCGTGCTGGCAGTGATCACACTGCTGTCCGTCGTCGGGCCAATGCTGACACAGCACCCATACGATCAGGTTTATCGCGACTACGTGAAGAGGCCTGCGAGCCTGGAAGCTTACCCGAAGCAGGATGAGATCCAGCCAGCCTTCGCAAAAATTGCAAAGCGTGCTCGTATGACCGTCGACAGCTATGAGCTGAATGATGGCAAGGTGACAGCAACGCTTACATCCCGCCGCAAACTGGATGAGCGTTATGCGCGTTACTTTGATCGTTCTGACCTGTTTGAGAGCGCTGCAATCAGCAATATCTCTTCCGATAAGAAGAACGCGACTGTAACCGCTGACGTCCAGTACATGCACTTCTACTTCGGGACGGATGCAAACGGCCGTGATATGCTCACCCGTACACTGATTGCGGGCCGTGTTTCTCTGACCATCGGTCTGCTGGCAACTTTCGTTGCAATCAGCATTGGTGTGTTCTGGGGGGCTGCCTCCGGTTACTTTGGTGGCAGGGTCGATCTGGTGATGATGCGTGTTGTAGACATTCTCTACTCACTGCCATTCATCTTCTTCGTGATTATGCTTGTTGTGTTCTTTGGCCGTAACTTCGTCCTGATGTTTATTGCTGTGGGCGCTGTTGAATGGCTGGATATGGCGCGTATTGTGCGCGGTCAGACCTTGTCCATCAAACGCCAGGAATACGTACAGGCTGCGGAAGCTATGGGAGTTGAAGGTGGCGGCATTTTAAAACGCCACGTCATTCCAAACACGCTTGGTCCGGTTGTGATCTACATGACCCTGCTGGTACCAAAAGTGATCCTGCTGGAAAGTTTCCTGTCCTTCTTAGGGCTCGGTGTTCAGGAACCAATGACCTCCTGGGGTGTGTTGATCTCCGAAGGTGCGCGTAACCTGCAAGGTGCTGCATGGATGCTGGTGTTTCCGGCAATCTTCCTCACCTCCACATTGTTCGCGCTGAACTTCATCGGCGACGGTCTGCGCGATGCGCTGGACCCTAAGGATCGATAAGAGGACAGAATGAGCAAGATTAACGAAAACACTGTTCTTGAGATCGATACTCTTAAAGTTGATTTCGAAACCAACACCGGCATGGTTCACGCAGTAAAAAACGTGAACATCCATGTGGATTCCGGCGAGACTGTTGCGATTGTGGGCGAGTCTGGTTCTGGTAAATCCCAGACCATGATGGCAGCCATGGGCCTTCTGGCGGGCAACGGCATCACCCAGGGTGAAGTCCGTTATCGCGGCACGAACATCCTTGGGTCTTCCACTCGTCAGCTCAACAAGATCCGTGGTGCGAAAGTGACCATGATCTTCCAGGAGCCGATGACCTCCCTGGACCCACTCTACTCCATTGAGCGCCAGCTCTGTGAGCCTATGGTTGAGCACGGGGAATACACCTGGGCGACAGCAAAGAAGCGCGCTGCAGAGCTTCTGGAGCTCGTGGGTATTCCTGAGCCTGAACGTAAAGTGAAGGCGTTCCCCTATGAGATGTCTGGCGGTCAGCGCCAACGTGTCATGATCGCAATGGCGCTTGCAAATGATCCCGATATCCTGATCGCGGATGAGCCAACCACTGCGTTGGACGTTACAACTCAGGCTCAGATTCTTGAGCTGATGGCAGATCTTCAAAAACGCCTCGGCATGGCAGTTGTGTTCATCACCCACGATCTGGGTATTGTTGAGCGCATCTCCGACCGTGTGTATGTGATGAAGTCTGGTGAAGTTGTTGAAGAGGGCAACACCAGAGAGATCTTTGGCAACCCTAAGCACGATTACACTAAAATGCTGCTTGATGCCGAACCAACCGGTTCCAAAGCAGTTGTGCCTGACCGCAACCCGATTGTTCTGGATGCGCACGACGTGCGTGTTGAGTTCGAAACTGAAACTGGTTTCCTCAAGCCGAACCACGTTCTGCGTGCCGTAAACGACATTTCCATGGAGGTGCGTGAAGGCCAGACCCTCGGTATTGTGGGGGAATCCGGTTCCGGTAAGTCCACTCTGGGCCGGGCAGTGCTTCAGCTTCTGCCAACCGCAGGCGGTCGTGTTGCTTACCTTGGTAACGACATAACCGGTGCAACCAAAAAGAAGATGCAGCCACTTCGTAAGGAAATGCAGCTGATCTTCCAGGATCCATTCGGCTCACTGTCCCCACGTATGACCGTGGGCCAGATCATCACCGAAGGTCTGCTGGTGCATGAACCTCAGCTTTCAGCCAGGGAACGCGATCTGCGAGCTATTCAGGCGCTTGAAGAAGTGTCCATGGACCCGGCAATGCGGAACCGCTATCCACACGAATTCTCAGGTGGTCAGCGTCAGCGTATCGCGATTGCGCGTACTATGATCCTCAATCCAAAGCTTGTTGTACTGGACGAGCCAACCTCTGCGTTGGACCGTACCGTACAAAAGCAGGTGGTTGAGCTGCTGCGCAACCTGCAATTAGAGCATGGTCTGACCTATCTGTTCATCTCTCACGATCTGGCTGTGGTTCGCGCCATGTCCGATACTGTAATGGTGATGCAGAAAGGGGAAGTGGTTGAAAAGGGACTGGCAGAAGAGATCTTCTCCAATCCGAAAGAAGATTACACCAAAGAACTGCTTGCCGCAGCTGCATTGAAGCCAGAGTAAGCGCTGAACGCTTTGTAACAATAAAACCCCGGGGCATTGCACCGGGGTTTTTGTTTCCAGAAATGTTAACTGCTTCGGGAAACAGCAAGACCGAAGCCGCTGGCGACAAATAACCCACCTGTGGTTTTGTAAACACGGGACATGAGTTGTCCGGAAAACTCCAGCCCGCGTACCCATGCGCCAAGACTGCCATAGATTATTGCTACAAGAAACGCCCCCAAAGCAACCAGAACAATCATCAGGCTTAACTGTGCCCAGTTGTTACCGTCAACGGCAAGAAACTGAGGAAAGAGTGCAGTAAAAAAGGCAATAGCCTTCGGGTTGCTAATTGCAACAGTAAAGCCACTGGCAAAGAGTTTTTGTGGCCTGCCGTCGTGATTTTCTTTTCCGGTAGCAAGTGAAACTCCTTGCGCAGAGCTGCGCCACATCTGAATGCCAACAAAAACAAGGTAGGCTGCGCCTGCATACTTGATTGCTGCAAATAGAAACGCCGAGCTTGCTATTATGACGCCCAGACCAGCAGACGCTGCGCTCGCTTGTAATACAGACGCAAAGCTGTTCCCAAATGCTGTGTATGCAAAACGGCTCCATCCAAAGGCCGCGCCATGCGCAAATGCGATAAGTGTGCTTGGGCCTGGGATAAGTGACACGCCAAGCACCGCGGCAAAGAATATCATTAAGTAATTTAGATCCATCGAAAGTCATCACCTATGATCGAAACCCTGACGAGAATTTGTGGCTTCACCCTATTTCACCACCGGCGGGCGTTAAGTAATCACTCTGTCTAAACTCCCGCACGCTCCAGCACGCTGATCCAGTTCCCATGTGCGATCCTGGCGATGAGTTCTTCGCCAAAGTCAGCCTTGCGGAATGCTTCGATCAGTTTCGGCAGACCAGCCACATCCTTGATGTCGTTGGCAACCAGGCAGCCGTCGTAATCTGACCCAAGCGCAACCCCGTCTTCTCCCAGCTTATTGATCAGATAATCCGCATGGCGTAAAATCACGTCCAAAGGCATGTCAGAGTTCAACTGACCATCAGGGCGAAGGAAGAAGACCGCAAAGTTGATGCCCACTAATCCCCTGGATTCAGCAATTGCATCAAGTTGCTTATCTGTCAGATTACGGCTCATCGGGCAGATATTGAATACGTTGGAATGGCTTGCCACGATCGGCTTGTCAGTGATTTTGGCCAGATCCCAGAAGCCTTTCTCATTGAGGTGAGACACATCTAGCTGGATCTTGCGGTGGTTACACTGGCGTACCAGCTCCTTGCCTGCGTCGGTCAGACCGGGGCCAATGTCCGGGCTATGCTCAAATAGCATTGGCACACCGTGCCCGAAGATGGTCTCCCTGCTCCATACAGGCCCGATAGAGCGCAAGCCGCGATTATACAGCAGCTCCAACGCCTCAAAGTCCTTGTCGATGCATTCTGCTCCTTCAACATGCAGCATCATCGCCAGTTGCTCAGCCGCCATTGCCTCTCTGATTGCAGTGGTTGAACGGCAGATCTTCACCTCACAGTTCCCCTTGGCTTCAAGCCCCTCGGCAATCTCCAGAAGCTTCAAAGTGTAGTCCAGCGCCTGCTGTTGGGGGACGCCCTTGAAATTTTCAGGGCTCATGAAGTCAGCATCTTTACCTTCCTTCTGTTTAGTTCTGACAGAAGGGGTGAACATGGCAAACAGACCGCCAGCAAAACCGCCTTTGCGGGCACGTGGTAGATCAATGTGATCATGGCCTGCCTCCTCAAAGAAGCTGCGTTCTCCGGGAGTGTTTGACCGGCGTTCCAACGAGAGCAGAGTATCGTTATGTCCGTCAAAAACAGGAACCAGATTGGAGGCAGTATCTGTCATTAAGAACTCCGAAAATGAAATAGAACCATGAAAAGGACCATCTGCAAAAAGTAAGGGGGAATCTACGCAAATGCCTCAGCCTCTGGCACAAAGCCAGGCCACATTGGCGGAATTTGAAACTACACTGTTAAATATTAAATCCTTAAAATCAATAGGATTCGAGGAATTTTCCGGATGGTTTCACGAGGGGAATGCGCGATGGCGACAGTGGTCAAAAAAAACCTGACTTTGCTACAGACAATGCCTGGGGTGCGCAGCAGATTGCGAGTATGAATGGGATTACCACACGGCTGCATTGGACGGAGCAGCCTTTGAATGAGGGCGAGGAAGTGTTTTCTGTTCTGTCTGGATGCGTCGAAATGAAGTATCGCCAAAACTGCGAGGAACACACTGCCATGTTAAACTAAGGTGATATTTTCTACGCCTGAATCGGTACTGAACACATCGCTCAACCCCACGGAGAAGCGCGTGTACTGGTTGTTGAGACAGAGGACAGTGCCTTATGCTCAGGAAAGGAGACTGTCGTCCCCGTCTCTGGTTTTGAAGTGTGGTCAGGCCAAACCGGGCAAGGCAACATCTACCATGATCATTGCAAAATGACAGGCCGCTGCTGACAACACAAAACCATGCCAGATCGCGTTCTGGTATGGCAGGTTCTTCCAGATATAAAACAGGGTTCCAACCGTATAAAGGCCACCGCCAGTTGTAAGGAGAGTGAAGCCTGCAAAGGAAAGCTCATTGTAAATAGGAACGATTGCAAAAAAGCTTACCCAGCCCATCGCCAGATAGATAGGAACAGCCAGCTTGTCCATTGAGGTTATACGCAAGATCTTGATGGCTGCACCAGCCACCGCGCAAATCCAGATTCCGACAAGCATGGAAATCCCAAGCCATCCACCCAGAACCATCAGACAGAGCGGAGTGTAGGTGCCAGCGATAAGAAAATAGATTGCAGAATGGTCCAGGCGGCGCAGGATGCCAATCTTGTTGTCTTTTTGCAAAATATTGTAGGTCGCAGAGCAAACCAGCATCGCCAGCAGTGTTCCAGTATATATGTAGATACTGATTTGCCGGGCGTAATCATCAGCAGCCCACAAAATCATGACAAAGGCTGTCGTAGCGGCAGCGCCAAACGCGATTCCCACAACATGGATGACACCGTCAACCACTCTTTCTGCGTAGGTTTCTTCCCTCATCCGTGGACAATCCCCCCAATAATTAATAAATTCCCATTTCCATTATGCAGATCCTAGCATGCAAACTCAACTATAACTATGTTTCAATCTGGTCATTTGCTGGGCAATTCTCAAAACTAAAGGTCATGCCCTTGGAAATCGGGCATATCCAATTGCCAGTTTCCTTCAGATGTGGCATTGCCTCTCTAAGCTTCCCAAAAGAAGCAGCTCTGGTTTGAAGGCCCTTTGAGCTTTGTGGCAAAGAACGGGGAAGCGGAACAGCTTCTTTGCAATTTTCCCTGGAATCGGAGATTTTGCGCTGACTTCGCATGCAGCAGTCATGCCATTTTCCGGTTTGTAAGCCTTGGCTCTTGCCAGCATCAAAACCTGAGAAGTGAACGTTGCGCAATTTAAAGAACGTATATTGCCGGTACCCGGTTAATCACTTGCCTCCGGTGAGGCACAACAAGAGATTTTGAATGACGGTCAGCATCGAAATGGGTGTCAAACCTAATGGCACCTCCTCTGTTGTCGATCTTGAAGAATTGCTTGCAACACGACTACTCGTGCAGGGAAACTCCGGCTCTGGAAAATCGCACCTGCTACGCCGCCTGATGGAACAAAGTGCCCCATGGGTGCAACAGGTGGTGATTGACCCTGAAGGCGACTTCGTCTCACTGGCAGATGAGTTTGGCCATGTGGTGATTGAGGCGACCATTAATGATCGCGAACTCACCATGATTGCCGCACGCGTACGCCAACACCGCATTTCCGTCGTTCTCAATCTGGAACATCTGGAACCAGACAAGCAACTCAAGGCAGCGGCAGCATTCATGAACGGCCTGTTCGATTCAGATCGTCAATACTGGTATCCGGTTCTGGTGGTGGTGGATGAAGCTCAGCTGTTTGCGCCTTCTGCCTCTGGCGATTACGGCGAAGAAGCCCGCCGCCTCTCCCTGATGGCCATGACCAACCTCATGTGTCGTGGCCGAAAGCGTGGTCTGGCCGGCATCATCGCAACCCAGCGTCTGGCAAAGCTTGCCAAGAACGTGGCTGCGGAAGCTTCCAACTTCCTGATGGGCCGTACCTTCCTTGATATCGACATGGCCCGCGCCTCCGATTTGCTGGGTATGGACCGGCGTCAGGCAGAGCAGTTCCGAAACCTGGAGCGCGGACAGTTTATCTCACTCGGCCCTGCTATGACCCGCCGCCCGCAAAAGGTGGTTATCGGCGAAGTTGTCACTGGCAGTCGTGGCGGCTCGCCCAAACTGATGCCAATGCCGAACCAACCAGTTGAAACAGCGGCTGAACTGATCTTCACAGCAACGGACAATGACCCGGTGCTGCACAACAACCGTGTGGCTGCGCCTTCTGCAAAAGACGTTATGATGCAACTGTCACAAACAGCTGCCAGCAACATGCAGGCGCAGCATAGAGAAGTTGTTGAAGCGGAGCCGGAAGACCTCTTCAATCTGCAAGAGAAGAACCAGCAGTATCAGGAGATCATCGCTAAGATCCTTGAAGACCCTGAAGCTGCCTTCGCACCGGTCTCACAGCTCTATCAGGACTTTCAGGTTCGTTGCCGCATTGAGCGACTGAAGTCTCAGGATCTTGCCAGGTTCCGCAAGTTCCTCTCAGTAGCCCGCGCCGGGGTTGACAAACAAGAAGTCGAAGAAGGCGATTGGCAGCAGGCAGAAGTGATAGCAGGACAGCTTCCAGAGGAAATGCGCGGTGTATACCTTTTGCTGGCAAAAGCAGCGTTTGCAGGTGATCCCTGCCCCGACGATTTGGACATTGCGAAGGCTTACGGCACCCGGTCACCGGGAAGAGCACGCTGGCTGCTTACCCATATGGAAGAGCAGGGTTTCATCATTTGTGCCAGTGATTTGCGTGGAAACCGCATCGTGACCCTGCCGGATATCGGCAAGCAAACCGCAACCAAATAAGCCGTAATCAGCTGCCATCCGGTAAGGAATGACCGCCCACAGGCCCATCCACTTCGTCAAAGAAGGCAGTCGCGGTGCTCCGCGAGCAGGTTGAGCACAAATGCGGCCTGGATGGCAGAACATACTTCAGGCAGCATGCCTTGCGCCGAGGGGCATATTCAATCCGCCCTTCATGCTCTCGCTTCCGCCAGACAACTCCGCCATTGATCTTCGTCCCAAGGCTCGCCAGGTAGGCACGCATTAACCCGGCAACATCTGAGGGCCTGGCACCATGACGGCGCAAGACAAGAAACGGCGATGTGATGGAAATAGCCACTGTGGAATAAAACACCGAAGGCGCCACTTTCCGCCGCCCCAGTTCACGGTGGAAGACCTGAATGATCTCCTCAAAGCAAATGGAAAGCGCGAACAGCTCAGCAGGGCCCTGGTCCGGATTAAGCTCGAAATCCTCGTCCGAAAGGCGCGGGTCAAAGAAAATCTCCATCCAGGGGGCTTTGCCATGCAGGACAAAGCGTAACTCATCAATACGTGGTGCACGGCCACTAAGCAGGTAACTGACTGAAATCCGGTTGAGCAGCGTCTGGCAGATCGTCTTTAAGGCGAGACTTGCAGCAATCTTTGTCGTTGGTGCTCCGCGCTCTTCCTTGTTATGATCAATCATACATTTTGCAACCAGACCGAAGTTGTTGTCAAAGCCGGAAAATTCCCGAAGTTCAGCAGCAACCACATGCCGTGCGGGTGCACTAACAGACTGCGCAGACACAAGTGCGCCGCCATCCGGATGAGCCGCAGCAATGAGGCCCGAAAAACGTGCGGGAATGCCTGCAGTTTCAAATGCGGGAATATCTGAAGGCGATAGACCTGTTGACACTGCCTGCAAAACCTTCGAATGCACAACCGCGTATCTCTGGAAAGGATGCGCAGAAACCTGATTATAACGATACGGCATGTCTGGCTGACAGTTGGCTGAACACGACACAACTACATTTTTGCGTTATATAGCATAAAACCAAAGTCTACTGAAATGATAGACTTTGAAGTCTGTGAGTATTGCACCCGTCTGTCGCAAAAGGATCAGGCTTTCGCCTTGTTTACCCGCTTCTCCCAGGCAAATTTCTCTGCAATCCAGATGCCACCCAGCACCAGCGCCAGGGCAACGCCGTGATAAAACGCAAACACTTCGTCAAGCAGCACAATCGCCATCACCGATGCAAACACCGGAACCAGATTTACAAAGACACCAGCCCGATTGGGACCAATCAGCTCTACCCCGCGCATATAAAAAATCTGGGCAAGGAACGACGGGCATAAAGAGATGTATAAAATGACCAGCCAGCCTTGCGCAGAAGGCCAGACCAATGTTTCCTGACTGTATTCAACCGCCAGCATCGGCAAGGACACCAGTGAAGCCACAAAGGCCATCATTGCAAAAAAGGCAAGCGCAGGAACCTTGGGGCGGTTCCTCAAAGCGAGTGTGTATCCAGCATAAAACACTGCCGCAACAAGCATCAGTGCATCACCCGGGTTGATGTTCAGGTTGAGCAGAACCTGAAGACTGCCCTGACCAGCCACAACGACTACCCCAAGCAATGTCAGCAGAATGCCGAAGAACTGGATAAGCGTCACCCGAGCGCCAAACAGGAAATAAGCCCCGATTACGACGATCATCGGAATGGAACCCTGCAAGATGCCCATGTTTACCGCTGTGGTGTTGTGAGCGGCCAGATAGAACAGACCATTGAAGCCAGAGAACCCGAACGCGGCCATTAAAGCAATGCTGATCATATGAGGGCGGATATCCTCCCAGGATGCGACAAGATCCCGCCAGGAAATCAGGCTCATGAGTGCAGTCACAATTGCCCACCGTAAGAACACGATCACCATAGGTGAAACATGCCCCACAGCAAGCTTACCGGCCACGGTGTTGCCGCTCCACATGAGCGTGGTTGACACCAGAAGCAGCATAGGCCTGCTGTACAGCGAGCTGAGAAGGGGCATGTAATTAGTCCGTTGATGAGCAGGCAGGAGGCGCCGCTGGAAAGGAGAAGTCACCCTTCACCATTCCCCTATCAAAACCGTTCCCCTATTAAATGCAAGGTAAATTTCCGCAAGGTGTGCAGACGTTCCATCAAATATGTCCTTTTTGCCCGGCTGCCGCCGTAAATACAGATAAATCCTCCCAAATCAAAGCTCGAACGTATGTCCGGCACCTGCTGTTTAATCTCCTGTGTTTTGAAAGAGCTGGAAACGAATTGATGCATTGAAACTTGAGATCGAATTTGCAAGGGTTTGCCTGAAAACTCAGCGGCAGGACGTTACAGCATATCCTGCTGAAAATAACACTGCGAGGGGGACCCATGTCGCAAAGAGTAAGCGTTGCATCACTACAGGTTTCACCAGAGCTTCATGACTTTATCGAAAAAGAAGCGCTTCCTGGAACCGGAGTGTCATCTGGTCAGTTCTGGGAGGGGTTTTCGCAGATCATCAAGGATCTGACACCGAAGAACCGGGAGCTGCTTCAGATCCGTGAAGACATCCAGACCAGTATTGACGACTGGCACAAAGCCAATCCCGGCACCATTGATCCTGAGAGCTACAAAGCATTCCTTGAAGAGCTCGGCTACCTCCTGCCAGAGGGAGGCAGCTTTGAAGTTGAGACGGACAATGTAGACCCGGAAATTGCAGCGATCGCTGGTCCTCAGCTTGTCGTGCCTGTGATGAATGCCCGCTACGCCCTCAATGCAGCAAATGCACGCTGGGGCTCCCTGTATGACGCGCTCTACGGCACCGATGCCATGGGGACCACTGCGCAGGCGGGCGGGTATGACGAGAAGCGCGGCGCAGAAGTGATCGCCTACGCACGCAAGAAGCTGGATGAAGCTCTGCCGCTGGATGAAGGCAGCTGGGCTGACGTCAAAGAATTCGCCATTATGGGTGGCTCTCTGGCGCTGACCCTCGAAAGTGAAGATATGGCTGGCCTTCAGGACCCGCTTGGGTTTGTTGGCTATTCAGGCAACAAGGACGCGCCAACCTCCATCCTGCTGCAGAAGAACGGCCTGCACTTTGATGTTCTGTTCGACAGCACCAGCCCGATTGGTGCTGCGGATAAAGCTGGCATCAGCGATATCATTTTAGAATCTGCCATCTCCACAATCATGGACTGCGAAGATTCTGTTGCCGCTGTGGATGGGGAAGACAAAGCACTGGCCTACCGCAACTGGCTGGGTCTGATGAATGGGGAGCTGAAAGAAGAAGTTTCAAAGGGCGGGAAAATCTTTACACGCACTTTGAATGCAGACCGTCACTACACGGATGCACAGGGCGATGCACTGGCTCTGAAGGGGCGTTCACTGATGCTGGTGCGCAATGTCGGACACCTGATGACCAACCCTGCAATTCTTGATGCGAACGGCAACGAGGTCTTTGAAGGCATCATGGATGCCATGGTGACGTCCCTTTGCGCAGTGCATGACATTGGCCTGCGTGCAGGGGCAACAGCACGTAATATGAACTCCGTAGCTGGTTCGGTTTACATCGTGAAGCCAAAGATGCATGGCCCGGTTGAAGTCGCCTTCGCAAACGAGCTGTTTAGCCGCGTTGAGGACGTTCTGGAACTGCCGCGTAACACCCTGAAAATGGGAATCATGGACGAGGAACGCCGTACCACAGTCAACCTCCGGGAGTGCATTCGCGCAGCCAAAGCCCGTGTATGCTTCATCAACACCGGCTTCCTTGATCGGACAGGGGATGAGATTCACACCTCCATGGAAGCTGGTCCAATGATTCGCAAGGCGGACATGAAGCAAGCAGCATGGATCAACGCCTATGAGAACCACAACGTGGACACTGGTCTTGCCTGCGGTCTGAGAGAGCATGCACAGATCGGTAAAGGCATGTGGGCCATGCCGGATCTCATGCACTCCATGCTGGAGCAGAAGATCGGACACCCCAAAGCGGGTGCCAATACCGCCTGGGTTCCATCTCCAACCGCTGCTACCTTGCATGCCATGCACTATCACCAGGTCTGCGTACCAGCGGTTCAGGAAGAACTGACAAGCCGTGAGCCGGCCAGACTGGATGACATCCTGTCTATTCCGGTTGCGGCCAATCCAAACTGGACAGCGGAAGACATTCAGGCAGAGGTCGAAAACAACGCACAAGGCATCCTTGGTTATGTTGTCCGCTGGGTAGAGCACGGCACAGGCTGCTCCAAGTTACCGGACATTCATAACGTGGCCTTGATGGAAGACCGGGCGACCTGCCGCATTTCTTCTCAGCACCTCGCCAACTGGCTGCATCACAATGTTTGTTCAAAGAGCCAGGTAATGGAGATTATGAAACGCATGGCAGCAGTGGTGGATGAGCAGAACGCGGGTGATCCGGCCTACCACAATATGGCGCCGGATTTCGACAATTCTGTCGCCTTCCGCGCCGCTTGTGATCTGGTGTTCAAAGGCCGCGTCCAGCCAGGCGGTTACACCGAACCAGTGCTGCACAAACGCCGTCTGGAAGCCAAAGCCAGGTTTGGTATTTCGGACGAAAACACATAGTTTGAGTTTATTCCTGAAAAGTGGTTTCGGTTTCCAGGAATAAACATGCAAATAGAGATTTAGAGCATGGCGCACAAAACAGATAAATGCATCATGCTCTGAAACCATAGTGAAGCTCAGGCGTCACTTACTGGCACAAGGTGTGTAAAACCTCCAAAGCTGCCCCGGGACAGATTTATTGTATTACTGTCAAAGTCAGTCCCTGAGATGGTAACCGGCGGGCCTTGCAGGATGTTCCATTTATTGGACTCCTTAAACTTATCATAGTCTCTAAACCCGGTCGATTGGCTCAGCCACGTAAAATCCACCAGTTTGTCGTCCAAAAGGTTCTGATTGATCAGACCATTGGCATAGACACCGATTTTGTATGGTGAGCCAGCCTCTGAAAACGCCTGATTGATCGCTTCAAAATAAGGGCGGATATTCTGGTCGTGGTCTTGCTGGGAAGCGTCATAATCTACCGCAAAATAGATGGCCGTCCCTTCGGGCTGGCGGATCACAGTTTTGGCCTGCCGCATTGCTTCCTGTGCCTGGGCAGTTCCCGTTTCAGCGTTGAATTGTGCTGCTGAATCGTTAGCATCTTGATAAACAGTAAAAAGAGTCAGCCTGGCCGCAATAAGCTGTTGTGCTTCCGTTGGTGTCAGACGTTTCCAGTCCGATTTGGAATAGTAACGCCCAACGGCTTTGTACCCCTTCTTAGCCAGCGTACCGGCAAGCACTTCCGCTGAAGCCGCCACGTCTACACCAGGTTCCGTCTTGATGGATTGTTGCTTTGTCATTGTTCTCTGCTTTTTGTTGTTATGCAGAGTGATGACGAACATGGGAGAAAGGCCGTGAGAGCCTACCAGTTCCAATGGTTAGCGAAGTTATACGCTGGGTTTGGAAGGATGAACCAATGGAAGATTTATCCCTCATTTGGAGCAGGAGGGAGCTGCAAAGCTTCCAAAGCCACCATAAGAGCCTCGGTTCAAGTTGAGTGTGTCTTGATCGTACTGAGTGCCAGCAATTGTCACATATGTACCCTGAAGGATGTTCCAGTCACCAGACTCTTTGTACTCCTGATAGCCATAAAAACCCGTTGATTGAGAAAGCCACGTCAGCGTTGCAAGGCCATCATCTTTGGCACAGGAACAAACGACACCATTACCATAAATACCGACCTGATAAGGGTAGCCAAAGGACGCAAACACCTCGTTGATCGCTCTCAGATAAGGTCTGATGTAATGGGTGTAGTCATAACTTGAGGCATCATAATCGACGGCAAAATAGATACCGGTTTTCCGGGGCTGATGGATGACGGCATCTGCCTGATAAAGCGCCCGCAGCGCTTGCTGGATTCCAATGTCTGCTGAGAAATAGGAGGGAGCATCATTGCTGTCTTCATAGACGACAAAGGTATTCACATCTGCGGCGAAAAGCTCAGAGGCTTCTGTTTTGGTCAACTGTTTCCAGCTGTACTGGGAGTAATAGCGCCCGACGGCTTTGTATCCGTCTTGTGCAAGCGCAGCGGCGGAGTTACCAGCATTTGACGCTGTATCAAGTGCGGGAAATAGGAGTTTTGGGGAGGTTGGATCTGTCATTGTTGCTCTGCTTTTTGTTGTTATGCAGAGCAGTGACGAAGCGGAGATCAACGACGTGAGAGAACGCTTTCTGCTAGGGTAACAGAAGCCTTAATCTCTCACGCATGGTGGTGTTAAAGCGGCAGTCTCACAATCGCGATAAGGCCTTTTTCTTCGCCATTTTCAAGCCGAATAGTCCCGCCTTGCGCATGAATGATGCTACGGGTGATCGCAAGACCCAGCCCAATGCCGCCAGTCCCTTCGTTTCTGGATTCCTCCAGACGAACAAACGGTTCAAACACATCTTCCAAACGGTTCTGCGGAATGCCTGGCCCCTTATCCGCGATACGGACTTCGGCATGAGCCTCGTCTGTTCGGAAAGAAACCTCAGCCTCTTCACCATAACGGATCGCATTGCCAATCAGGTTCTGAAAAGCGCGCTTGAGGGACATTGGACGGCACTTCAGCACGACACGGGTTTGTGCCTCAACGCTCACCTGGTTGCCCATGTCCTCCTGATCATTGGTAATGCTCTCCAGCAAACCGCCAAGATCTACGGAACGCAGTTCTTCCTGCTTGGAATCCTCACGGGTAAAGGCAAGCGTTTCCTCCACCATTGCCTGCATTTCATCCAGCGTGGTAATCATGCGTTCCCTGTCTTCATCATCATCAATGAACTCGGCACGAATGCGCATCGAAGTGATGGGCGTGCGTAAATCATGGCTGATCGCAGCCAGCATACGGGTACGGTCGGAGATAAAGCGGGTCAGGCGTTCCTGCATCTGGTTGAACGAGCGCGTCACGGCCCGAACTTCAGCAGGTCCGGCTTCTTTCAGTGGCTTCACGTCTGCGCCCCGGCCAAGATCATTGGCAGCAGCTTCCAGCGTTCGAAGCGGCTTCGTCAGGCGGTACACGCAGACCCATATGATCAAAATGGTCAGCAAGGCCATAATGACGATTGGCAGCAATATTGGCACAAGCGAGGGTTTCGGGAGCCGAAAGTTGCTTTCGATATTGAGCCACTTGCCACTTTTCAGTTCAATTGCAGCAAAGAGCCGGACGCCCTTCAGCGAAAACCAACGATGTTTTTTGAAGAAATTATCCCGCCGGCCATGCATTGCATCCATGGAGCCACGAGGGTTAGGCTCACGCCCGTCTGGAGGCGCTCCTCTTCGATCATGCCAGTTATCACCTATTCCCTCTTGAAAGCGATCATCGTAAATGACAGCAACACGGGCTTGTCTGCCATGATCCAGCTTGCGCTTCAGATAGGCTGCAAGCCGCGCCTCCATGCTTTCATCACCGCCGGTTTTCGCCACAACAGGAGTATCTCCGATTGTAAAGCGCGTGCGTGAGTTTGAAACGGTTCTCAGAACCTGTTTTTGCAGTTTGGGCGGTGTTGCTTCCAGCAGTTGCACCACATTGGCTGTGCGCCAGAGCGCATTGTCGCGGGCAAGATTGGCAAGCGCGAACTGCCGCTCTCGGCCCAGCAGAAAAATGTTGACGATTTGTGAGAAAATGAGCGCAGCCAGCAGCAATAAAATGAGCTGGGGAGCAAGACGGCGCGGAATCAGGTATTTCGGAAACTTCATCGGTTGACTTCTTTGACTTCACCGGTAAAGGTGTACCCGCCGCCCCAGACAGTCTTGATCAATTCCGGATTTTTAGGATCAATCTCAATTTTCCGACGCAGCCGGGAAACCTGATTATCGACAGAGCGATCAAACACAGCCAGTGACCGGCCAGAGGTCAGATCAAGCAGCTGCTCGCGTGACAGCACAACGCGAGGCCGCTTCAAAAACGCCAGTAACAGTTGAAATTCGCCAGAGGACAGCGGCACGCTCACATCTTCCGGATCAATCAGTTCACGTCGCGCAGTATCCAGTACCCAGCCATTAAATGCGAGTTTTTCTGTATCGACGGGATCACGCTCACGCGGAACACTGGTTGTACGGCGCAGCACAGCGCGGATGCGGGCAAGTAGTTCACGCGGATTGAAGGGCTTGGTTACATAGTCATCTGCACCAATCTCAAGGCCCACAACGCGGTCTGTATCTTCAGCCATCGCCGTCAACAGGATGACCGGTGCCTGATTGGACTCAACCAGATGCCGGCAGAGCGATAAGCCATCTTCACCCGGCATCATAATGTCCAGCACCACCAGATCAATGGAGGAATTTTTCAGAGCCTTACGCGCAGCGGCTGCACTTTCAGCCATGGTCGTACGCATATTATTCTTTGTCATATACCGGGCAAGGGTCTCCCGAATATCCCGATGGTCATCGACAATAAGAATATGTGCAGTACCTTGAGACATGCATCCTCGCTTAAGTCCGATCTCTCATACCTGTGAAAGACCATATAGTATTCCATGCCAGATTTATGCCGCATTACCCAATCCGGCGAAAGCAGCTCAGCCCACAAAAATGTATCAAACTGTCACAACAGGATGATCTGGCAAATTCTGAGACAAAACAGTGTGTTTTCTGGTGTAGTTTTGCGACAGTTGGTTTCTACCTTCTGTATATCGAAGCACTCACACAAACCTTCCCCTCTTTTTGGCTTTGATTTTTAGGAGAATACAACATGATGAACTTCAAAACTGTTATGGCTGGCTCTGTAGCTGCATTAATTGCTGGTACCGCTCTGGCTCCTGCTATGGCTGGTCCGGGTTCTGGCGGAATCTTTGGGAAAAAAATGTCTTCTCAGTTCTTTACAAATTTTGACGCAAACAATGACGGCTCTGTCACAGCAGCTGAGATTGAAGCCAAACGCAATGCAGACTTTGCAAAAGCTGACACAGCTGGCGATGGCGCGATCACTCTGGAAGAATGGAAAGTGTTCGTTACAGATCGTGCACCCGAGCGCAGCAAAGACCGTTCAGTCCGCATCTTCCAGCGCTTTGATATGAATGGCGACGGTCAGGTGACCCGCGAAGAGTTCATTGAGCGGGCTGAGCGCATGACAGCACGCATGGGCCAGATGAAACAACGCATGGGTGAGCACATGGCCAAAGTAAAAGACGGTAAGGGCAGCTGGGCCGATGGCCAGTGCGGTCACGGCAGGACGGGCTTTGACAAGCACCGCGGTAAAGGCATGCGCGGCAAAATGATGGGTGCAATGTTTGCCAGGGTTGATCTGGACAAAAACGGTCAGATTTCCAGTGACGAGCTGAGCCAGCTCGCTGACAAGCTCTTCGCAAATGGGCCGGTTGATCTGGCTGGCTTCAGAACAATCTCAGCTGAGTTCAAAGAGCCGATGTCCGTTCGGTCCTTCCAGCGTCTGGATAATGATGGTAACCTTCAGGTGACACAGGAAGAGTTCCTTGCACCAACTGCTGAAATGATGAAGCGCATGGACCGGAATAATGACGGTGTCATCACCTCTGCGGACTTCAGGAAGATGAAGAAAGGCTGTGGCAAAGGCCAGAAAGACCACAAAGGTGGTCGTGGTGGCCATGATCGGGCCAGCGCGGATAAGCCGTAGGGCTTGAGCGAATAAAAAAAGCGGAGCCACTGTGCTCCGCCTTTTCTGTATCAGCTGAGGAAACCTGTACCAGAGCGCGTTCAGTTTGTATGAACTCACCCAAAATAAGGCGTTAGAGCCTGGTGCATGACCGCAACCTGTTCTAGCTTGTCGCAGGCTTGGCCTCTTGTATCTCTACATCATAATCGACTGCAATACCGTAATGCGGGTCTTCCAGAACAGCTACCTCAACCATGCTGCCAGCTTTGTGTAAAAGGTCTTTGCAATCCGGAGACAAGTGACGCAGATGCAAGGTCTTGCCAACCTGCTCATAGCGCGTTGCCAGCGCATCAATTGCTTGCAAACCAGAGTGATCCACAACACGGGAGTTGATGAAGTCAACAATCACATCATCGGGATCAGACTGGGGGTCGAAGATCTCCTGGAAGCCAGCAGCAGATCCGAAGAACAACGGACCTTCCAGCTTGTAGATCTTCTGGCCTTCAGAGTTCGTGGTTGTGTGGGCACTAATACGCTTGGAGGCGTTCCATGCATAAGCAAGCGCAGAAACGATCACGCCAACCACAACAGCAACAGCAAGGTCAGAATACACAGTCACACCGGTCACCAGCGCAATCACAATTGCATCAGTACGCGGGATTTTGTGCAGGATCTTGAAGGTGTTCCACGCGAACGTGCCAATCACAACCATGAACATCACACCAACCAGCGCAGCCAGAGGGATCTGTTCAATCAGAGAAGAGGCAAACAAAATGAAGCTGAGCAAAAACAGCGCCGCGGTAATACCCGCAAGGCGTGTCCGGCCACCGGATTTTACGTTGATCATAGACTGACCAATCATCGCACAGCCCCCCATGCCGCCAAAGAAGCCAGTCACAACGTTTGCTGCACCCTGAGCAAGGCACTCTTTGGATGCTCCACCGCGTGTATCTGTCATTTCGGAAACAAGATTCAGTGTCAAAAGGCTCTCAATCAGGCCGATTGCAGCAAGAATAATGGAATAAGGCAGAATGATCTGCAGCGTCTCAAGGTTCAGCGGAACCATTGGGATGTGAAACTCTGGCAGGCCCCCGGCAATTGGAGCCAGATCACCAACAGTCTGAACGTCCAGGTCAAGGCCAATCACAAGCACAGAAACAACAACAATAGCTGCGAGCGGGGCAGGAATTGCGTTTGTCAGCTTTGGCAGATACCAGATCACAGCCATGGTCAGGGCGACAAGGACAAGCATAAGCGTCAGGTCCATTCCTGCAAGCCAGCTTGTTGTACCTGTAACCTCGTCAATACTCTGGAACTGGCCCATCTGCGCAAGAAATATCACGATCGCAAGGCCGTTTACGAACCCAAGCATAACCGGATGTGGAACCATGCGGATGAACTTACCCCAGCGCATCATGCCGAATATCAGCTGAAGGATACCCATCAGCACGACGGTCGCAAACAGATATTCTACGCCGTAGGTAACGACAAGCGAGACCATAACAACGGCAAGCGCACCGGTTGCGCCGGAGATCATACCCGGACGGCCGCCAAAAACAGCCGTAATGATGCCGACGATGAAAGCCGCGTACAAACCAACAAGTGGTTCAACCTGAGCAACAAAAGCGAATGCAACAGCTTCTGGCACCAGAGCAAGCGCAACGGTCAGCCCGGAGAGGAGCTCAACCTTTATAATATTGGCTGTAAAGCCAGTCTTTTCGGGCGCGTACGCCTTCGAGGACGAATGCAAGTAGCACCTCCAATGGGATTCTTGGTCTGTTATAAAAGTAGTGGGCATATCCTGGGCACATACTGTGAAGTGCGTATGAAACCAAAAGGTTTTTTGCTCAAGGACAAGAGCTGTTAAGCCATGACACCGCTAAAATTTGAACGGTTTTTGTCTCCCTTTTGACGCGCTTATACGGGAATATCGTCAAAAACACCATCCCCCCAACGCATAATAGCCATGCACGGGGTGCGGTGGGCCTGCCGGGTGGGTTGAATGAGACAAATGACGCAGGATGTACGATAGTCGGGAATGCGTACAGGACTATCATTGAACGTCACAGCCGAAGATCGCTGTCGGCTTGCGGCGATTATCTCTCACCGCCTCCCCGCACAAGCATGTCTGCGGTGCCGTATCATCCTTTTGAGCAGCAACGGTCCTGGGTTGATGGCGATTGTGGCGGCCACAGGCAAAACGAAGAAAACCGTTTGGCGTTGGCAGGAGCGGTTTATGTTTGAGGGCGTGGACGGTTTACTTTGGGAAAAGATGCGCCCGCCGGGAGCGCCCAAAACCGGCGAGAGCAAAGTGGCAGAAGTTATCCGCCTGACACAGGAGCCGCCGCCGCATGCGGCCACGCACTGGACCTTGCGAGCCATGGCCAAAAAAGTCGGGCTTGCCGCCTCCACGGTGCGTTCGATCTGGAAGTCGCACGGCCTGGCTCCACATCGTTGGCGTCAGTTCAAGCTTTCGAATGATCCGGAATTTGTGAAGAAACTGAATGACGTTGTGGGCCTTTACGTCTCCCCACCCGCTCATGCGGTTGCGCATTCCGGAGCATCCGGCCGGCTAATCCGGAGTATCCGGCCACCTTTGGCGATCCGTCTTGAGGCCTGAAGAT
>CANNAV010000043.1 GCA_947502585.1 uncultured Pseudovibrio sp. | reverse complement strand
CAGTCAAAAGCGTCCCGATAACACTTCAGAAGACCAAAAAAGGCCCTGTCTGCGAGCGCTCGCAGACAGGGCTTTTTTCGCCCACAGGGCGGGTCAGTTTTGAATGCAAAAGGTGGGTCAATTTTCAATGCTGATTGACATCCGAGCGCACATCATCAAAGCCACCGTTGTATGCTTTGTCCATGACATCCCCGTATTTGTCGGGGTCGCTGTAGATTGTCTTCACGGCTGAGTAGCCAATGCCATCCCTAGCATTTTGGATTTCAGAGCCTTCCAGCCAGTCCATTGTGGCCTGACCAATCATGCTTTCATTCTGTAGGAATGCTTTGAAGACTTCTCCAGTAGAGAATTCCTCGTCAATACTTTCGTCCACTTCCCGGGCCAGTGTCGGGGAAAGGTCAGGGAGGGATGCGATAGCCGCCCCCATCTCTGCCACTTTGGACTCTTGTTTAAGAGTTGTACGTTCCATGCTTTTCTTTTGTTTAAGGTTTGTATCCAATGGAGGTGAGGATGTTCATTGCATCCACGTAGCGTTTACGTTCCATTGCTTTGGAAGTGTGCTTCATGCCCCTTAGGTGTTCCGCCAGACCGCGCCAGTCTTTAGCGTTGGCAAGTCCCACCAGCTCTTTGGAGATAGCCTTAGGAGTTTCTATCGCCACACCAGCGAGAACTGAGTAGGTTTCCCACGACATGTCAGGAGAGGATTTGATACCTGCGTCCTTCAATCGCTTCTCACCTTCCTTGTAGGCTTCCACGGACAGCGCTTGGGCAGCCTTAAGGTCCAACCCTCCCACGCCTTGTTCAAGGTTTCGGATCGTCTGAGCTGACACACCCATCTCCGCCAGCTTTGTGTGGGTCCATTGAGAACTCACGGGGACACCCCCCGCCACCTTAGCGGTGTCACTGCCGGGAGCTTTGGTCGGCATTAGCGAGAAGCCATTACGCCCCTTCATGAATTCCAGAATGTTCTGTTCATCAGTGGTTTCAGGACGTGGGGTGAAAGGACGCCCATCACGTTCTGTAGCAATCTGGGTCTTGAAGTCAGACTGTAGCCACCCCACTGCTTCATCTACGTTCTTGAAGGTTGGAATCGGCTGGTTCACGCCCCAGTCAAGAGAGACTGGGCTGTCTACTTTCGTCTGGGCTTCTGTGATGAGAGAGCGGAGGTGCTTGTTCAACTCAGGGTTAGGATCGCCCCGCATCCCCTTGATGCCCCAAATAGGGCTGTCGATGAGCTGCTGCTGTGAGAACTCATCAAGTTCAATTTCAAGGTCACGCACGAACGCATCAGTTTCACGCATGATCATGTCTTCGTGCTTTTCGTGCTCGCCTACACTGATCTGGCCCCCAGAGGGTCGGTAAGTCAGGTGGTACTTCGGGAACATCTCGCTGTCATCCATACGGAGCCAGACGTACCCAGAATCCATCAACTTGCCGTTCTCTTCGCCTATGAACCTTCGGAATTCCGTGGGGTCCACAGGGTACTTTGTTGTATCAGCACCGTTTGATACCGTAGAACCCGGAGCTACCCGAACGGGCACACCAGCAAGATCACCCATCTCAACGCCACCAACTACACGCATGAAGCCTTTAGCTGCCTGAGAGCTGATTGGGTTGGACATGAATGTAGCCCCATCTGAAGGTGAGAACAGATGTCCTGCCTTCGTGGATGCTTTACTCATGTCGGGATCAATCTGTCTTTCCTTCCCCCGCCAGAATGCAGCGCCTTGACGAGCAATCTGCTTGTTATCGTGGACTGGGGTTAGGGCCTTATCAGAAGCGTACTTCGTTACATCAGCATCTACGGACCACGCGAACTTACCGCTACTGTGAGCATCAGTGGCTTTAGCGTCCATAGGGACTGGAACCATGCCAGCCAGCTCGGCTTCCACTGCTATCTGGATACGTTCTCCAACGTTAGTGTAACCACCGCGACTGAAGGCGGAAGAGAGTGCAACTTCGTCCGCTACCCGTGCTTCCAGCGCACTCGGGCTGTCTACCTTTAAACCTGGGTAGAGTGCCTCTACTGCCCCAGCGACATCAGCAGAGTACTGGGCTTCGGCATCCTCAGTCTTCATATCCGGGTATAAGTCAGCGGGTTTTGCCCCGTGTGTTGTCGCTTGGACGAGTTTGTCCGTGCCCTTTTCCCGGACGTATGCGTCCACGTCCTGTTTGATCAGTGTGAAGTTCTTCACGCCGCTGTTGTCATACTCGGACATCAATGCCTGATAGTACGCATAGGCTGAAGAGCTGAGAGCTTCCTTTGCATAGCGAGCTGGGAGAGATTTGAGCATCGCTACAGCTCTGTAGGCTTCCACAGATGGACCCTCAATGGGCATCCCGTCCTCATCTTCTTTGGTCACGCCTACCTGTGAGCCATCAACGTTGAGCTGGTGGGTGATCATGGTAGCCGCATCCTTAGGGATGGAGCCGATTGCTTCTGTTGTGATTACGAAAGTTGAGAGGTCGTTGTTGCGGATTGCGTTCTCAATGATCGGAGTAGCGAACACGGTAGCCTTGAGGATGTCACCGTGTTTACCAGCAGCCACATTTTCAAAAGCTTCCCTGTTTGCTGTCTTCTCAGCTTCATCTTCCAGATGCTTTGCGAGGGCCTTGTTTGCTGTCTGGTAGCTCGGGTGCTGCTGGTACTGAAGGTTCTGTCGGTGCAGCGCCAATGCCGCTACAGTATCACCTGCGGCTAACAACTGTTGAACCTCCGCCACCCGAGTCTGCACCCTTTTAGTGATCGCTTTATCTACACTCTCTTGGATTGGTAGAAGCTTTGTGGCCTCCATTTCAGGAGTGACGTACTTACCAAGTGCTTCAGTCGCCGTGTAGATAGCGTATGTGTCGCCCAGAGCTGCACGTTCACCCGCCACCTGTATTACCTTATTGGTGACTGCTGCTGCGGCTAGTTTCTTACGTCTCTTTTCCGGCCCCGGGATCACAGCCATCAGGTTCCCAATATGGGTATCAATCTGGTCTTCCGTGTACAGGTCGCCGTTGGTGTAGTCGCCTCGGACTGTCTCAAGGATTTCCGTCTGGGCTTCCTCTTGATCAGCCACAGCACGTTCCACAGCGCGTTTGCGCATGGACGTATCGGTCAGGGTTGTCACGTCAGAATAGACTGACGCTTGCATGTCCTCGGGCATACCGTCCGTATGCTTCATCACAATCTCACGGACCACCGCTTGGTTCTCAAGGGGGTCAGCGCTTGCGCCGTTGCTGTTCATGTAAGTGTCAATTTCAACGGCTGCTTTCTGGACTGAGTTGTGCACCACAGCCTTCTTGGCGCTGCCTTCCAGTGTGCCCATTTGGTCAACTGGCGTTGCTAGTGCGTCCATCTCCTGTTGAGGAGTGAGGGGGGCATTCTTTTTCTTCTTCGAAGACGCCGCCGCCGCTGCACGAGCACGAGCCTTCGCTTCATTTGCCTTTCGGATTTCGTCGGCTGCTTCCAGGCGTCTACGTTCGAATGTGTAAGATTCACGGTCAGACGCATAGGAGTTGCCTCGGGCATGATCCAGCGCTGCCTGAAGGGTCAGCTTTTTGTTTTCCTTCTCAATAGCGATTAGCTCGCCCCTGGTTTGGATGTCAGATTGCTCAGATAGTCCCTGACTAATCCCCTGTAAGGTTTGGGTGATCTGCTGAGTACCTTGCTTCATCGTGGAAGCCATGCGTTCAGCGCCAGCGGTTAAACCTGTGAGAGAGTTCTTCCGGGTGCCTACTTCGCGTTCAATCAAAGTGCTTTGGCGTCCACTAGAGGTACGAGTACCCCTAGTATAGCCTTTTGCGTCACGGACGGATGCACTTGAACGCTGCCTTTGTGAAGGGCGTTTCATATCTTTCCTATGCGTATCATGGTTTTGGTTTTGGAATTGGAACAGCGCCACCCGTCTGAGACGGACCACCCCTTGCTGCACCAAGCATCTGCTGCTGATAGGAGTGTTTGTTGTAGGCGCTCAAGCCAGAATTCAGGAAGTTTAGGAACCCGGAGGTCACTGCTTGCGAAGCCTGAAGGTTGGCGTTTGCTGTTGATATATTGGCGTTCAAGTTGGCTGCGTTCACGGTATCCATGAAGTTCTGAGAGGCATTACGCTTGTGCTGCGTAAGGCTATCCAGTGTTTCCTGTCGGCCTTGCTCAATGAGCGCCATGTCCTGACCAAATAGGTAGGACTCTGTGTCCAGATAGGACTGTGCTGAGTTGGATTCTAAGGCACCACCCACTTCACCAAAGGCTACTCGTAAGATGGCGCTTTCGGCACGGGCTGAACGTCCCGAATCTCGTTTGGCTTCCTTAGCCTGTCGGTCCACAATCGCGGCTTGTCGGTCAATCTCTAAAGACTGATCTTGGAGGTTCCGCAGCCCAGTTTCATAAGCTGCGTCATTCTCTGCTTTTGCCGCGTCCGCAACTAGCGCTGACTGTTGGTTCGCTTGGTTGATTTGGGCAAATGATGTGGCTGCGCTAAGCGCAAGTCCCGCCCCTAGGAGAGCGGCTGTTCCCATTAACGTTGCTCCTGTCGTGAGATTTCGTTGAAGAACCCAGTCCATGCCGCTGATAGGATCACGGTGGGATAAACTGTGTCGTTCACGATTTCGATGTCTGTTGTGTTTGAACGGCTATTCACGGGGAACCTGAAGGAACCTTCCTGAATAGCCACGCTGTTGAGGATGTTGGACACTGAGCCAAGGATACGTCCTGTCATGGCGTAGCGTTTGGTGTCCCGGGCAACTGCCTTTTTTCGGACTTCAAAGTATCCAGTGTTCTCGTAGTGGAGAACCATATGTCTGAGCTGAAGGCGTCCAGTGATGATACTAGAGGATTCACCTTCTCGCAGGTAAATCTTGGACAGCTTAGCTCGGAGCTTGTAGGGCATACCGATGTAAACCTGCTGCCCTGCGAAGTTGCCCCGTGCTCGGAGAATCCTTGCTCCCGGATAGCTTAGGCTTAAAGTTTTACCGGGGGCCTTAGTCCCTTCACCCAGCACCACAGCGGCTTTGTTGCCATGTGCGTATGGAAGTATCCACTCGGTATGCCCGTCCCTTAGGACGCCATCAGTGCGGACTTCACGTCCATCCAATAGGGGATCAAAGGGTAGTCCATCCGCTGGCACGTCACGCACAGGGGAGATACTTTCAATCACAGCGACACCCCCACGGGTGCCGAAGATGTAAAGCTCCCCGTCCATGAAGTGGAACTCGTGAATCTTATCGAAGCCTAAGTCCCAGAATGCCCATGCTGATTGTGCCTTCTTGTTCGTGTCTTCCCAGTAAACAGAGTAGACGTAAAGCCCTGAAGGATTGTCCACGGAGTAGCAATACAACAGCCCTTCGTTGGTACTTGCTGCCATACGTACCACGTTAGGCGGTACATAATCTTTAACGTGTTTGGTTACGTCCGCTGCTGTGTTGGAGATAGTCTGATCATCGTAGAAGTACTCGAAGAGAACTGAGCGGTCCCGGGAGTCAGACACCATGTAAAGCTCATCGCCCATGAGTACAGGACGGCATCGTATTGACACTTGATATTCAGTAGACAAATCCACAGCTGCGTCTTTCGGAGTGATGTAGTTGTCGGATGACAGTTCAAACTGCGAGCGTTCTGAAGTGAACATCACGGTCTTACGAAACGGGATAGCGAAGTCCAGATGCACAGAGGACTTGTTCTTAGCTGAACGGTCCACTGGGTCAGTGTCTAGGGCTTCTGTCGCTTGCTCTTTATAGAAGTTGTAGAAGTCACCTGAACGGGAGAGGGTCACCCATTCTTCAGACACTACGCCCAAGCGGTTCTTGAAGAAGAAGATGTCTTGGATTTTCCTGCCGACGAACTTGGGGAACGGAACTGTGTCAGGATCGCCCACCTCACGAGGGTTGAACGGAAGAGCTTCCACCGTGAACTCATTAGTTTCATCATTACGGATAATCGCGTGAGGCATCGTGGTTTGAACAAACTCGTTCTGGTAGGTGGGGTCTGCAATATCCAACCACTTACCCAGCTCTTCATCCCACTTCACGTAGTAGGCCACGTCCTTAGTGTCCGGGGAGCTAATCTTCCAGACATCCCCATTCTTTGGATCAGGAGGGGGAGCCTCGGGCAGGTCGGCTACTTCCCAGACTTCACCTGAGATTTTATCTTGCTCGCCAATTTCAGGGAGACCAGAGTCGCCAGAGCCATTCACCGGGCCATACTTCAATGCCCACGCTTTAGTGGACGTATCAAACTTGTAGTACCTGTCTGTATTAGCTTCACCAGAAGCGCGGACCACCCAAATCTCACCGTCTTTAGGACGCTTGTTGACTTCAGGGAGGTCTTCGAACTTCTCGGCGGTGCCTTTGACATCCACTGTAGCACCATGATGGACTTGCACCTTCTTCTTCTTGTTCACGATGAAGGTAGTATCGTTGACCGTAGTCATCGTTACGTGCTCACTGATGTCACCAGCGGCTACCGCTATGTAGGACTTTACATCGTCCGAATAGGGAAGGACTGTCTGGGCCTCACCAGTCCGCGCATCAAAGACTAATACGTTTCCTTCACGGTCCAATGCAGCGAAGTAGCGGTGAGCCAGAGAGATATCCATCGCATGGATCAGGTAGTCTTTTGTCATGTCCAGCGTAGTCAGTACGGCTCTGACCTTTGATGCTGGACGCTTTTCAAACCCGCCAGTGACAACTGAGAACAATGCGTTGTCCCCGTCTTCCACTTGGTTAGTCATGCGGATTAGGTCAGGCTGTCGGCTTACCCCGCCGAACAGAGTGGGGATTGGTTGCTCTACTAGTTGTCCCATTAATTACCAGAGTGTTGGAGAGTAGCGGTAGGACATCGTGTGAGTGAAGCTGTTGTCGTGGAGGACATTGGAGTCTTCAGCATCAGCTTCATCTTCCAGTAGCTCTACATAGGCTTCGGTCACGTCTCGGTTTGTGAAGCCATCCATAGCCACGGAGCCAAGTACAGAAGCTTGGAACTTCTGAGCTGCTAGTACTGCGATGTAGTTTTGGAGGGTGAATGAAAGATCTTCAAAGGGGAGGTCTATTACGATGTCTACGAACAGAGCGGAGGTGAACTTCTCAGTGCGCTCCCGGACATTATAAAGCCTGTTGCCTTTCTTACGGACACGCACATGTTTACTGTAGCCTGTGGTGTCAATCTTGAGTGTGTTGTGAGGGATAGCGATGTGCCCTTCAATGTCAGGAAGGAGCTTCACGTTGTCTTCTGTGTTGACCTGCCAGCCTTTCTTGAGAACCTGCTTGGCGGTCTGATCTACGAAGTCTTCTGCTGTCTCTGCATCAGACAGTCCAGAAGTAAGAGAGTTTACGGGGTCTTCACCGATTGCCTTAAGGCATAGGTTAACGGACTCCAATTTGGACATGGACATGTAATAAGGTCACCGATTAAAAAAATAGGTGACCTATCGTTAAATAGATCACCTATAAGGAGAAAGAAATTTGGAACACAATAAGAAAAATAGTCTTGTTGTGCGCAATATATAAAAATATAGAAGGGAGGAAGCTGGGAGTAATATTTCCCAGACTTGTATTGTTATTATGCGCTAGGAAGTTTGAATTCCACAGCACATTCTGGGCGCAAGGTGCCGTGACCTACAGCCATCTTAGCGACCATAAAGTCTTCCTGACGCCGAACGTCACGCTCGGTTTCCAGAGCAACATCAGCCAGTTTAGTAGTAGCTGTAGCCATTGGGGTCCAAAGAACGCCAGTGGTCTTGCTGTAGTCCGCACGGTACTTGGAGTACACACCATTGTTGCTGGTGTCATTAGCGCCAAATGGAAGACGAGCCTTGGTGCCGTGATAGACGTACACGCCGTCAATATCAAGGAACTGACCGCGACCACGGATACCGCCAGCCTGTGGTTCACCGAAGTCACGATGGATTGCCAGATACTGACCATTAGCGTCCTTTGCGAACTTGATAGCGTTAAACACTTTCTTGTTCACAGCCATGTAACGCTGCTGGGATTCTGGTACGTCCTTCTCGTACATTTCTTCGTTAGCCTTGATGATAGCGTCAATCCACGCTTTACCATCTACTGTGCCAGTTGCTGTCAGTGCAGCATCTTCAATAACTGTGCCACCCGGGAATGGGCCGTCACCAGTTGTACGGGCTGCAAGTACAGTCTGCCGCAGTACGTCTTTGTCATAACCGTATGCGAGTTCCAGACCCAGTTCCCGGGAGAACTGACCACGAATGTCAAAGTGACTGATCATTTCGTCAAGATCATAGATCGCGGTATGAGCCACTCGGAGGTGGTCAACGGTGATGGAGATTTCGCCTGTTTCAATGTTGTTACCAAGCAACTGCTGACCAGCGGTGTGGTATTCAGAAGTTGCCTTCCAGACCTTAGGGAAGCGCCAAGAACGACCACTGGTCAGATTCTTGATCTGATGCTTACCATCCATGAGAGTGGTTTCTTGGAAAGCTGCGAGTACTTCGCCGCCAAAGAGGTCCAGAAAGAGTTCGCGTTCATTCGCGGACTGACCCTTACCAAAACGGGTAGGATTGGAGACTTGATCTCCGACTGCCATTAAATATTCCTAATGTATAATGAAAAAAATGATGAAAAACTTTGACAATCAAGGTTCCGTACCCAGTTATCCTTCAGTGAGGGCCGGGCTGTACTGCAATATGTCGAGGTAAAGTATCTGAAATATTAGCCAATACTTGATATGAATTATCCTCTACCTTACGTTAAGTAAGGATTTATAAGTAATCTTCCTCAGTGAGCATCAAAAATACTGAGAGGCTTGGCAGGTATTGTTGAGAGAGGGTTACCACGTACCGGGAAAATCTGGTGGGCAGTGGTGGTAACCAATTCTACTATTTCAATAGGGCCGTTTTTTAGAACAAGCCCTGCTCTTTAGCTGCGCGGTGGCGAGCTTCTACTTGTGTGCGGTAAGTTGGATCGCTGTCATATATCCGTTCACCATGAGCATCCCGCAGATTAATTGCTTTGGTCAGCTCTGCACGATTACGGAAGGCACCAGCGGTTGCTGTCGAAGAACCGGACAAACCTTCAAACAGGTTGCCAGTTTGGGGGACACGTCCTGCTTCCCCGATAAAGCGGGTCTTCAGTGCGTCCATTGCGATACGCCAGTCCTTGGTTGCTAGGATCGTATTGTATTGGTCCATCTCGTCCGGGTTCAGCTCCTTGGATGCCTTATCCAAGATATAGTCCAGACGGTCCTTACCGCCCACATACTCAGCAGTAGTGTGCTGTCGGTATGCTGCCGCTTCCTTCAGTGCTTCCAAGTGGGTGTCAACGATGGAGCGCGGAACAACCTTCTCGATAGCGGCAAACTGCTCTTCGGTCAGAGTTCCGGTTTCTGTGTAGGTCTGCTCTACAGCATCCCAATCCAGACCTGCATCTTCAACCACCTTCTTCTCTTCAGGAGCAGCCTCGGCTTCCTTCTCAGGCTCTCCGTTCTGTGGCTCTTCCTGCTTCTTCTCAGGCTCGCCTTCAGGTTCTTCCTTCTTGCCGGACTGCTTCTGTTCAAGGTGAGTGTAACTCTTGGCTAGGCCTTCAATGTCCACCTCACCAGTCTCAGAGTTCCAGAACTTTTCTGGCACATGCTCAGGGCGCTTAGGGGCTTCGTCAGTTGGTTCATCGCGGAAGCCCTGTTTGCCTTTCGCAATCATCATCTCGTCATATTCGGGAGTACCGATTTCCGGGAGCTGGTCTGTGTCAGTGTTTGGAGTTGTCATTGTGGTGGTGTTCCTGCTGTAGGTTGTTCTGGGATGCCACCTGTCATGGCCCCAAGTTGTTCAGGACCAAGCTGGGAGATAGCCTGTTCCATCATTCGTTTCTGTCGGATTTCTTCCACTTCCTCTTTGGACTTCAAACGCCCGGGGAGACCCACACCGATGAAGAATGTCTTGAGAAGATCATCCCACGGCACATAGTCCAGGGCGTCTTGAGGAAGGTTAGGGAGGACCTGAAGGACCTGCAAAACACGCGATGCTTCACGCTCACGTCTTAAGGCTTCCAGACCTACGGTGATTTGGGTTTCAACGAAGTCCGTAATTGGAGGCAAACGCCCCTGTGAAACCATGTTGCTGATTAGACGGACCAAGCGTTCTTTCTGCATGTCTTCAGACAGCATAGAGAATACGCCACCGAGTACGCCTTCCAGCTCTTCAGCTACCTTGCGGATTTCTTCAGCGGTGACACGCTCAGCATCACGCATCAGACCAGACTGAAGCAGGAAAGCTGCGGAGATTTCTCCGGTTAGCCGCCCAATCTCATTGGCAATGATGTTTGCACCCGGGATGTTCTCAAAGCGAACTAGCTGGATGTCTTCAGCATGACCCACGCCTACTTCACCATTGTCCGCCTTAGCGACGAACTTACGGAGCGCGTTACCTGTGGCATTCGGACGGACCAAAACAAGGTTGCGAGCATTCATCGCCGCCATGTCCAGCATCGCCTTTGAATAGCCTTCTAAGGACTTAAAATCCGCATAGTGTTCTTCAATCTTGCCACGCCCATAGTCTTCGCACGGGACAGAGCACCAGCGGTAAACAAGGAATGGATTAGAGTCCGTAAGCGTCTCTTTGCCGAAGGGCTTACCATCGCTCTCCTGTCTAGTAATCCAGACGTTACCTTCCCGTTTTGCTTGGGTGTAGAACTCCACTGTGTGGTGATCACCCTTGTGTTCCTCTTCAGCAAGGGCTGCGGATTCCGGGTAAATGTCCTGCTTAACAATGACCTCAATGACATTGCCTTTGACATCCCGGACAACCACAAAGCTGTCAAAGGGGAAGGACTGGATAGTGTTGTCGGGGGCTAAGTACTCAAGGCCATTACCCGCGATGACGAGCTGATAGAGGGTGCTGGACGTTGGTCTACGCCAGTTCCTACGCTCAGTTTCGTCAACGACAATGTTCTCAGCAAGGGCTAGGTTCTTCTCCACTTCAGGGTCCACGTCCAGTTCCCCGTTCATGACGAGGGCTTCCGTTGGTGGTTCAAAGATGAAGAAGGTCTGACCTGCTGGGAGTAGAGCGGTCAGCAGCCGGGACACGAGATTGGTTACACAACGAGCCCCTAGGCCCTGATGTGGCTGTGGTAGCTTTGAGGTCCCGTTGTGCCCTGAAGGTGGGCACTCAGTCGGGATTGTGACAGCGGCACATTCACGCGCACGTCTGAGAAAAGGTTCTCTGCGCGTCTCTAGGTCTGTGTACCTAGATTGGATGGACCTTTCTTCCATTAAGAAGGATTGATCCTTACGCCACTGCCATAGTCTTTGTTGCCAGTAGAGAGCGAAGACTTACGCTTGCTCTTGTTCCGCTGCTCAATTTTTATCTGAGCCAGCCCCATCGTGTCGATAGGAGCTTCATGCGGGTATTCCGTTTCCGATGGAAGGTCGCTAACCGAGGGTGCAATTTTTACTCGCTTCTCGGTTTTCATTTTGGGTTTTCCCACTATTTTCCTTTATGTCTAAGTGGGCGTAGTCGCCAACAACTACCCATCCCAAACGTAGGTAGACCCTGCGGAGAAATGGTGTCGGGCAATACGCCTTAACTTGTTTAGCGTTGAAGAGTACGGCAAAGTGTCGCAAGTCCCCCATGATCTGGCGGTTCAGCCATCTCCCTTGGAACTCTGGACGCACACAAACGTGCATCTCAAGGACATCAGGGACATCCCAGTTGAACCAGAATGCTCCGGCAAGTTCACCAGCGTCCGTCTTGATGGAAGCCGCTAGGCATTCCCGTAACTGCCACTCGGGCCAGTGATGGGGGTAATTATTCTCGCTCAGGAAAGTTGAGAGAGAGGACGTTAGAAGGTCGAACCGGACTTGCATACTGATGGGCCACTGCTTCTCGCACTAGGTTGTCTATAAGTTCACGCTTACCTGCGTAGCGATGAGCTACCTCAGGCAGTTCGCCGGGGTTAATGCACCTGTGGGGATACGCTTCATCTAAGCGTCTGATCAGCTCATGGCTGTTAATTGGGAAGTCTGTATCGTTGTTGTTCATGAAGTTCTTCAATAGGTAAGGGTTTAGTACCCGCGCTTGCGTTCATCCATTCGGCGTAAGGTTTCGCCCATCAGCCAGTACGCGGCTCCAAAGCTGATGAGCATAAGAAAGCCTAGGGCTATCATTTGGTGAGAGCTTCCCAGCTAACCGGGAACAAAGGACGGATCACATCACCCACCATATGGGCGAGGTCTTGGATTTCCCTCTGGGCGTGGGGGTCCGAACGCTTCTTGTAGAAGTTTGCGAAGGACATCAGGTTACCTGTCCAGACCCAGTTCACTTCACACCCCTGAGGGAGAATGAACCGTGCTTGTTCCGGGCAAACGTCATCCCTGATCATGGCTTCGTAAAGCTCGATCGCTTCTTCCAAACAGGTGACGTACACGTCCCGCCACCAGTCAGACATTGGGTGGACATCAGCGGACCCCTGCTTGGTGGAGCCTTCCGGTTTCATGCGGAAAAGTTCAGGGACAAAGTACCCGGGTTTGGAGAAGACGTACCTACGGCTTTCCTCATTCTCCACTAGACCGACTTTGTGTTTAAAGCATTGGGTACGCACTGGGATTGGTGCTTGCATACGTAAGCTAATCGCTGTGTGTCCAAACGGTGTCCAGTGATCGTGCTTAGCAAGGAACCGAATGAGCTTCGCGTCCTTCTCGGACAACACCTTCTCTTCAGTCTCGTACTCAAGGCTACCCAGAACACCAGAGTCTTCAAGAGTGGTAGCCTTCCGGGTTTCCCACTCGCTTTGCCTGTCGAATGACACTCGTGCAGCATTCACCACACTAAGGTCCGTGCCCATGTGGTCTACATACTCAACGTTCATTGATGATGTCCTCTACTTTGCGGAGGGTGTCTTGCTGGCACTCAAGTTCAAAGAGACGGTCGGTTAGGCCTTTGAGGTTATTCACCATGGGGAGCTTGGCGCGGTACACCGTAGCCATGTCGCGGATGTTCCGTTCAGTGATGAACTCGATAAGCCCTTCATTCATAAGGACTTCGGTTATCTCCCGTGCGAGTTCGGTACGGATCATCGGACAACATCAGGATACATGTCAGGGTGCATCCGCATGACTTCTTCGTCATCCATTGCGGAGCTGGCGCAAAGGATTGTGACTTCAGGCAAAGCAGACATCAGTGAACCACCTCTTCAGACTGATAGTATTCAACGGTCTGAACGGTATGGGGCCACACACGCCACATAGAGTTACGGCCCCAATCCCAGTCCTGATACTCAGTCAGAGGACATTCAGCAAAGAATTCGTAGAATCCACCGTCCACTACATCCTCAATGATAACGCGCTCAGTAGAGTCCCAACGGTTGATATCCGTGATTTCTTCAGACACGACTTGAAAGAACGGGTGATCACCGGATTTTATCATCCAGTATTCTTCTAGGGTAAACTCTCGGAGTCCGTGCACCTTGTATTCCTTATGATTTCTTGATTGGAACTCCCTCTCCATCCACAAGTGATCTTCAGGCCCTGCTTGAATGGGCCGTCAACAATCACGTCCACTAGCTCAGCGACTTCCCGTTGGGCCGGGGTCAGGTCGCCATAGACGTACCCAGTCCAGAGCCAGATGTTCTTGTCTGGACACTCAGAGCGGGTACGCTTGACTAGCTTCAGGATGTCAGGGAGATTTTCAGGTAAAAGAGGGTCGCCGCCTGAAAGGGATAGTCCGTCTCGGACAATGAATTCGTCCTTCAGGTCAGCGATGATTTTGTCTTCAAGCCCCTGCGTGAACAGGTGACCTGACTTTGGGTCCCAAGTGGTGGCGTTGTAACAGCCTCTACACTTGTGAACGCACCCTGAGACAAACAGGGAGCACCGCGTACCTTCGCCATTAACGAAGTCTACGGGGTTGTATTTATGGTAGTTCAAATGGGAGGCAGGGGCATTCAGCTGGTAGGAGTAGCGTCCGCGTACACACCTTCACCAGCCCGGGCAATTACGCCATCAGCTAGCAAAAGCCACGTACCGTCATCAGCACATCTTGAAACACTCACGTCAAATCCATCAGTGATGAGGATTTCCGTCCCATCCTTAGGAGCCGTTTCGATTGGTTGCCATTCATCCATAATGTTTCACCCTTCGGATTACTTCTTTTTGTTTGCCCGTGTTGAACGGACGTGTTGAGGGATTGCCAAGGTAGCCACAAACGCGACGAGTGACTGACGTAGTGTCAGGATCACGGTTGTCGCATGACGGACACTTGAAGCCTTTGGAAGTCGCTTCAAACTCACCTCGGTAGTGGCACTGGAAGCATTCATCTACGGGGGTGTTTGTCCCGTAGTAGGGGATATGGTCATAGGAGAAGTCCCAGACTGCTTCCAACGCTTTGATGTTGCGCCTCATGTTGGGGAACTCGCCGTAGCAGATGAACCCACCACTGGCGATTTGAGGGTACGGAGCTTCAATCAGTATCTTGGTGAACGGATCAATTTCACGCTGGACATCTACATGGAAGCTGTTGGTGTAGTACCCTTTGTCAGTGACACCGGGGATGTCTCCGTAGTGCTTACGATCAAGCTCACAGAAACGGGTGCAGAGACTTTCTGAAGGTGTGGAGTAGAGGGAGAAGCCATAGCCTGTTTCCTTCTTCCACCCATCTACCGCCCTGCGGAGACGGTCAAGGATTTGCTCACCCTTGGCACTCAGATAGGGATCATCTTCAATGGACTTCCCGTAGAGAGCAATCAGTGTCTCATGGAGTCCAATGTAGCCCAGTGAGATAGACGCTCGTCCATTCTTGAACAGTTCGTCAATGGTATCTTCCGGGTCCAGACGGACACCACAGGCACCATACTGGTACAGGATAGGGGCGACCTTCGCCTTCACCCCCTTTAGTCTCTCAATGCGGGTTTCTAACGCCCAATTTGCGACATCCAGTTGGTACTCCAAGAGGTGATAGAAGGCTTCTTCATCACCGTCCGCTTCAATAGCTATGCGAACAAGATTGACGCTAACCACGCCAAGGTTATTACGACCACCATGAAGAGGCCCACCAGCGTCAGCGTAAGTCCCCAGGAAAGAACGACATCCCATTGGAGCCTTAAACGATCCCGTAACTTCGACAACGCGGTCATAATTAATGATATCTGGATACATACGTTCAGCGGAACACTTGAGCGCCATATGTTTGATATCGTAGTTCGGATCGCCTTCAGCGTAGTTGATGCCTTTGCGGATAGAGTAGACCAGCTTAGGGAAGATCGCGGTTCGCTTGTTTCGTCCAAGTCCCTCAAGTCGCACTGCGAGAATACTGGACTGAATAAGACGGGACTCCCATGTGGTTCCCAATCCAAAACCGAGCGTAACGAACGGGGTTTGTCCGTTGCTGGTGTGGAGTGTGTTGATTTCATATTCTAATGCCTGAAATGCGTCATAGCATTCTTTAGTTGTCCGCTCATCTGCATAGGCTTCCGGGTCTGCAACGCCCCATTTGGACGCGACCTTCAGATGTTTGTCCCAGCTCATCTTGACATATGGCGCTAAGACTTCATCCAGCTTGTTCAAAGTGGTGCCGCCGTAAATATGACTGGCTACCTGCGCGATGATCTGAGCGGTAACAGCACATGCTGTCTGGATACTTTTGGGTGTACCAATCTCAGCATTGCCCATGGTAAACCCTTTGGTCAGCATCCCTTCTAAATCCACCAACATGCAATTGAAGGATGGGAAGTAAGGTGCGTAATCCAAGTCATGGTAGTGAATGTCACCGGACTTGTGAGCGTTAGCAATCGTAGATGGGAGGTAGTGTTCAAGGGCGTAATGACGGGCAACTACGCCCGCCAATAAATCACGCTGTGTCGGAATGGTGTTAGCATTCTTGTTTGCGTTTTCCTTGAACAGTTCATCGTTGGACTGATTGAACAGCCCTTCAATATCACCGATTAAGCTAGACACTGATCCACCAAATCAGACATCACTGGTGGTTCATAGCAAGGACCCTTCAGGACCTTACCGTCTTCCCGGCGAACTGGCTTACCGTCTTCATCCAGCTTCGACATGTTGCTTTCATGGACACGATGGAAAGCTTCAGGAAGTACGTCTTCAAAGACATCTCTCAGGCCCTCCATCAGCGCAAGTTCCTGCGGTGTCAGAATCTCTTCACTGGACTTACCGAATCCGCGCTCAGCGTCTTGTTCATAGCAGTTTGCCAGACCAGCACAGACATAAACAACGTCCGTAATCTCTTTGATGAGATGACCTACAGCCTCCCGGACTTCCCCCATTTCCTCTTGAACCAGCTTCTTCCAAAGGGCGGTGTTCGTAGGCATCTCGAAGACCTCCATAAACTCAGCAACTTTCGCGATAGGGTCAATCTCAGTGATCATTTCTTTAGACATTAGTTGCTTCCTTTGTTGAATTGGGCTTCGTCTTCTCCGAAGATTTCTTCGGCTTCAGTGATGTTTTTGAGGAGTCGGTTTGCGTAGTAGCGGACTTTGAGGATGTCCTTTTTCTTCGTACCTTTGTGGGGCGCTCGGCTGACGTACTTGATGATGTTGGCAACGTCTTTTGCTTGTCTGCCGGGGTAGTGGTCACAGACTTCTTCGATGAAGTCGATGACTTCTGTTTTGCTGAACGTGTAGTGCTGGGGCTGGCTGACTTCAGTGAACTCAGGGCTGTCGATGTTGTCGGGTGCCATAGTTTGATTTCTTCTTTCTCATCGTCCCAATCTTCAGCACGGAGAATACGGGCCATACGAGCCTGAAGGAGTGCATCGTCTTCAGTAAGACCTGCACCTTCAAAAGCTCTCACGACTGCTCGCCATGCTTCAGTGAGGGAGTAACAATTTTGTAGGATTTGCTTAGCTTTGACTGCGCCAATCTTCGGACAGCCTGAGTACCCATCTACTGGATCACCAGTGAGGGTCTGTGTTAGCCACGAGCGGATAGCCGCTGCTTCAGACACTTTGTAAGGACGCGAGTTTGCGTCCGGGTTGTAAAGCCACCCGGGTACGGATGCCATGTCCTTATCAATGGACACGATGATACCCTTCCCATGCGGGTAGGTACTAGCTTTGATGGACATCAAGTCATCAGCTTCCAGCCCTTCCTGCTCCATGCAGGGGTACTTGGACTTAAGGTAAGAGACGACTTTAGGGAGTAGGACTGGCTTAGACTTATCCTTCCGGTTTGCCTTGTAGTCCTTGTTCAATTTCTTTCTGAAGTTTTCAGCGCCAGAAAATACAAGAGTGAAGCTGTCAGTGCCCACGCCACGACACCACGAACGGACAATATGGTCCGCTGCCTTGAGTGCTTTACCCAAGTCAGGAGACTCACATACTGTTCCCGCGAAGTTGTAACGATTGGCACCGACTGAAGCTGCCTTGAACGCAATGATATCTGCGTCAAAGAATGCAAGTGTCAGTGGGTTTCCTTCCAAGATGAGCCGATGTCATATGCACCAGCAAGTGGACAGCGGTGGTCATAGAACTCCCCCGCCTTCGTGATACAGTCAGCAAAGAGCTGACCGATTGGTTCAGCGAACTCAGGGATACATTCAACCTGCACCTCGTCATGGACGTTGGCACAATAAGCCCACTTCTCTCCGTGGAGTCCGAAACGGTCTTCAGCAATCTCGTCAAAGATCACCAATGCCTTCTTCATGACACACGCCCCAGCTCCTTGGAGCAAAAGGTTCAGTGCCGAATGAAGGGAGCGGACCCTTAGCAAACGTCCGTCCAGACCCTTCAGTCTGCCATTACGTTTCTTGGAGTTGAACCGGACCTTCTTGACCAGCTGGCCCAGACCCAGACCGTTTTCAAGCTTCTTACGGACTTCCTTACCGATCTTGGTAGGGGCACCCTTGAGCTTGACACCAGCTGCCTTGGCATCCTCAAGCATGATTTCGCCCAGCTTGGCATCACCCCCGCCATAAATTAGGGCGTAAATTAGGGTCTTTGCCGAAGCGCGGCTGTACAGGCCAGCCAAACGTTGGTTCATGGTATGGGCGTCTGTCCCGTCCTCTTTAGAACCAGACACCACAGCCCGGGCAAACCTGCCGCCATCAAATGGTGCGAGGAAATGTCCTAGCTCACGAAGCTCTAAGCCTTCAGCATCTGTGCCTACAAGTACCCAGCCATTACGCGGTTCCCATAGCTCACGCATACGAGGGTCAGAGTCAGCCTGTGCCACGTTTGGGGCTGAGTGGGTCATGCGCCCAGTGTTTGCCCCGCATGGGTTGACGTTGCCGTACACCCTCCCGTCTTCGCGGACGTGTACAAGCCACCCACCACCAGTACCGTTCTTCTTCTTTTCAGAGACGAGCATGGACAGTTTCTTGTCCACGGCGAGGTAGCGGCAAAGCTCTTCAGCTTCCGGGAAGTCCACAGATGACAAGACCTTCTCGTCAATCTTGTCCTGTCCAGATTTGGTTACTTCGGGAGACTTCCACTCGTACTTGCGCCACAGCCTGTCAGCGATTTGCTTGCGGGAAGCCGCATTGAATTCCTGTAGCTTGATCTTTGAATAGACTGCACCTTCGTTGTATGTCTCAATGATTGGCACATCACCTATGACGGTGGCGAACTTTCGCGGCCCAATCTTCTTCCGCATCTCACCTTTAACGGTGAACTGCTTGGACTTGACGTTCCTTGTCTTCTTGACGGTCTTAACATCACCGTCACGGACCCAAATTGGAGGGAAGGTATCTTGAAGATCCCATTCCATCTGCTTCTTCTGAGCCATGAGTTCGCTGGAAAGCTTCTGTGCTTTCTCCACATTGAGTTGAAATCCATTGCGGATTTGCTTTCCGATGATCCATGTGACCTTGTGTTCAAGCTCAACGCTTTCCTTCCATATGGAGGAAGGCATCATCCGTTTAAGGTGGGTGTAAGTACGCTCACCGACTTCCAAATCCTGAAGCATGTATTCAACCATGCCGGGGTCAAACTTGGAGAAGTCTGTCCAGTCGCCCTTGTAACACTTGAAGGTCTTCCCCCATTCTGCGAGGGAGTGTCCCCCTTCACGGTCAGGTTCGTAGAGCCGGGAGAGGACAAGGGTATCCACCACGTTGTGGTGACTTACATCATATCCAAGGTGCTGAAGAACTGGGATGTCATAAAGCAACCCGTTGTGCCAGATAGTTCGTTTCGCTGCGTTGATACGAGCGATTCCTTCAGAAACTGAAGGTAAGCTACTGTCGAAGTCCGAGTACGCCTGAGACTCCCCACTGTGATGATCCTTGATACCTAAGCACCAAAGGGTGTTCACATCTGGTAGAAACCCATTCGTCTCGGCATCGCAGACCAATACTGTCAAGCGAGCCTCCTGTTGCGATCCACCTGACTACCTGTTCAATGTCTTCAGGAGGGCCAGCGAACCATTCGGTTGATCCCACCCTTCGATCCTTCAGCGCTTCATGACACGTACGCTCTACCCCAACGTAGTCAGGGCAATCTTCTAAGTATCTGTAGTAAAAGCGTTTGTGAGGATCAAAGGTGTTCGCGCTTCCCAGTCTGCTCTCCGGGTTCTTGGTGCTCCCGACCTTGTAGAAGTCCACAAAGTCAGGATGCCCAAGCACGTAGACGAAGCCATTAGAATGCTTCATCTTCGTCCCACGGAATGGAGTTATCAGGGAAGTCAATAGGGCTGGGTTTTGGAGTGTCCGGGGAAATCATTACTTCCCCATTTTCATCAAGAACCCAGTCCACTTCGTACAAACGCCCAGTCTCTTTCGAGTACTGAAGGACACACCCCAATCCAGTCTCACCAGACAGACGGTTCTTCAGTACCCAAAGCATGGTCCGGTTTCTTTCTTCCGGGTCTGTTGCTGCTGAGTTACGCTGAAGAGCGATGATGAAGTCTGATAGCTGGACGATAGAGTGAGAACCACGAAGCTGAGCGAGGTTTGGTTTACCGCCTTCCTCATGTGCTCTGCCTTCTGGTCGCTTCAAGTGGGAGACAAGGTGCAAACCAACGCCAGTCTGCTCGCAAAACGAACGAAGCTTGGTCATGGTCTGGTCAATGGCTTGTCTTTCGTTGTCCAGTTCCAAACCGGACAGCACAATGGTCAGGTGGTCCAGCACTATGAACTTACAGCCCATCGCCGCCATGTATTTCATTTTGGAGAAGAGGGAAGCTTCAGAGATGGAACCGAAGTGGTCATAGAACCAGAACATTCCTTTTCCCAAAGTCTCGTCAAAGCCTTGGTCAATCTCTTCCTTGGTCACCACGACATCAGGGAGGTGGATTGGCTTGTTCAGATGCAGACCCACCATTGTCCGCGCTGTGTAAGCCACGTTCTCTTCAAGCCCGATGTACCCAATCTGCACACCTTGCTCTACACCTAGATTGTACGCCACCTCCCTAACGAATGCTGATTTACCCAGCCCTGAACCCGCTGTCCAAGTAACCAAGCGTCCTTCGTGTTGTCCGTATGTGATCTTGTTCAGGCTTGTCCATGGATAGGACAGCCCCATAGTCACCTTGTCGTGTATCTGCTGACGCAAGTCCTTTGCATTCAGGACCCCATCAGGGCGGTGAACCTTTGCTTGCCAGATGGATTGAATGAGCTGATCTACAGCACCTTCCAGAAGACACTCGTTCGCGTCCTTCATTGGGAGGGTTGCGACCTTCACTTTGCCCGGGGTCAATAGGTCTACCACCTCGGACACGGCTTTCTGTCCGGGTTCATCTTGGTCAAAACACAAGACCACCTCTTGGAAGGACTCAAGGAACTCAATGTTCTCTTTGAAGACCTTCGCTGCACTGGTGCATCCTGAAGGCAGGGACACACAAGGCCACTTCGTTGACAAAACTTCGTAGACAGACATTGCGTCTATCTCGCCTTCGGTCACAATGAGTTTGCGTCCGTTCTTATTCTGCCAAAGCTGCTGACCGAAGAGTGTCCCGGGCATTTTCCCGGTTACACGGAAGTCTTTGTCCTTCGTGCGGACCTTTTGAGCCACAACCTTGCCGGAAGTGTCACAGTAGGGAGCGACTTGAACACGCTCCCCTTTGTAGAAACCATAGCCATAGCCGAACTTCCGAGCGGTTTCTTCGCTGATCTTCCGTGCGCGGAGGGGCATAATCTCCACCTCCTGAACCAGCTCTTTAGGAACCTTTTGCTTTTCAGCTCTCGGCTCTCCGTTACTGTCAGGAGGAAAGGTTTCGTTGCAGGAGTAGCAAGTCCCCCAGCCGTCCGTGTTCACTGAGTAGGCATCAGAGGACTTCCCACACGGACAAGTGGTGTGTGTTTCTGCCCAGTCAGCCACGTTTAGCTGCTCCCTTGGCTTGGTTCTGCAAGCGTTTTGGGATTGGGCGCGTACCTTTACCGTTCTTAGGGAGCATACGCCAAGTGCCTTCACGGTCACCTGTCGCTGGGACATAGATCATTGTCCCTTCACGGGATTCAATTGTGATGTTCATGAGGTCCTCAAATAAAAAAAGGTCCGCCACTTGGACGGACCCTGAAGGGAGGGGGAGATTGAAATTCCTGGGGTGCTTACTGAGGTATTCCCTCAAGACCTTTGATGATGTTCTGGCACTGAGAAATTGCGTCCCAGTGGTGGATCATCTGTGCCCCAAGAGCATCGCGCTCTTCGGTCAGTTTCACAATTTCATTGGAGAGCCGCTCTTCAACGATCTTGGCTTCTTCTTTTGTTTTCTCCATCAGAGCCATGATGTTCTGCACGTCTGGCTGTTTGAAGAATTTGTCGATTACTGGAATGCCCATAGGTCCTCACTGAACTAGGATTGAGAAAAAGATAAAGGCCATTAAGCCTATGAAAAGGGGCCGGACTCACCGGGAAATAAGGGAGTACTCAACGTACCTCTGCCCATAGAGGTCCTTCTTCCATTTGCGCCCAATGCGGACAGGTATTCGGAAGAATGAAAGGATGGACTCAAGGTCGCAAATGCGGCGAGGAAGGGAGCGGATACGGTAACTGTGCGCCACGTTGCCGCTAATGTGTCCGAAGTCCACCATGTGTCGCACCACAGTGACTACCTGCGGGGTGCCGAACTCTTTGATAGTTTCAAGATGTGTTGAGGTAAGCATCTATTCCTCCACTGGAAACCAGTGAACAAGGAAGCCTTCGACGTCTCCTTCTTCAGCGTAGCGCTTGGTTATGAAGAGGGAGACAATTTGACGGTCATCACCCCATACCTTGCCTGACTTCACCAATGCGTCCAGTGGACCCTTGGCGTAGTTGTCTACGTCAGAACGGGAGGGGTAGTCCTTGCTCGGTTTCTTAGGTTTTGCGATGATTGTTTCTACGAGGACGGAGATTGGTCCTTCGTGTGGGATGTTGTCAGGCCATGCATCAACGATAGACTTTGATACCTTCCTGAACTCTTCATATTTTTTCGGGTAGTACGTGCCCCGTTTAGTTACCCGGGGACGGGCAGCTGGGACAGGAGTGAGGTCCAGCCAATACTTGACCAGACCTGCACCCGCTTTCCTTACAAACCAGTCTCTGACTGACTTGCAGTGTTTAGAAATCGTCGTGGTCATCTACACCTGATGCCGCCGCCGCTCCCGCTTCTTCAGCTTCAGCTTCTTCGGAAACATCGTCAGCACTGAAACCCTCCTGCGCACTGAAGCCATAAGAGGAAGCATCGCGTTGACCCCATTCCACCAACTCTACAATCTGGGCTGCGTCCAACATGAAGGACACACCCGCTGTGCCTGTAGCTGCCACGAAGTATGGACGAATAGCGAACGAAAGGATTGCTTCAGAGCCTCCGCCGATCTTGATGTTCTTCAGCTTCTGGCCACGGATTGGCTGACCTGCCGCATCAAATAGAGCTGGTGGATTTGTTACCCACTTCTCTTGTGTCTGGCGGTTCTCACCTGAGTATTTCTTAGCAAAGCGGAACTCGTATTCACCAGTCTCTTCTTCAGTCTCTTCATCATAGATTGGAGTGTAGAAGTCATTGGTGTTGAATGGGTTCTTCTTCCTGACTGCCACAGGGAGTTCTGCGTACTGTTCGCGAGCTTCGGCTACAGCCTTTTCAAAGTGTGGCTGGACTGCTTGGATCAGTTTCTGTGCATCTTCATTGTCCAGAATGAAACGGGTTTTGAACTTACCTTCCGGGTCCGGGTGCTCCCTGGTGCCAAAGTCTGGTTTGGTCAGAGACGGGTACTTCAGGATGCCACGAGGGGTGTACATTTTTGGGTGGTTAGGTTTCTTCGCCATGAATGGTATTCCTTATTGATTGGATTAATAGAGAGAGAGGAGGAGGAGGAGGAGATGCTTCACGAGGAAGCCTTCAGAACGCGGTAGTGGAGTTCACAAGCGGACAACACTTCGTTCAGGGAGACTTCGTGAGCCTTCGCGATGTCTTCAAAGAAAGAGAAGAGAGCAACGCCGACTGCTAGGTAAGAGTCTTCCACTGCATCAGAATCGGCAAGGCTATTGATAAGGGAGAACGCACGGTTCAGGAGGTCACGCATCTCACCATTCACTACGTCCACTGTAGTACCCGCGACCGGGTACTCATGGGCCAGACGAGCGAATGCGTCAGAAACATCATCAGAGGTCAGAGAGAGGTTATCGGAAGCTGCGAACAGTTCGGAAGAAGACATTGCGGAGTTCATGAGAGAAACCTTTCAAGGTTGGACTGAAGTGAAAGACTGAAAGTCAATAGGGCCAAGTTTTGTAACTACAGTTTTTAACTGATACTAATTCACTGAGTTTTAGGAGAAAAAATAAGGCGAACGAAGGACTTCAGAGATGTCCAAGGTGCCACGTTCAGGGGGAGCTGGGAGGTCTACGCCACAGCTTTCAGTGAAACACTGATGTAAGTGGTCCAGTTGGTTCACCTTGTAGATGTCATAGAAGCTTTCCCGCACTGCCTCATTCATGACACTGGTGGTTTCACCTGCCCATGTTGCGAAGCTGTCATGCACCATTGCCCATGGGACTTCGTATCCCAGTCGGTCAGAGGTCATATTCACGGTGTTGTAAAGATGACCTGCGTCATACGAGTGGATCACATTGGGAACGATACCCTGACGCATTCGCCCTTTATCTACGCCCCCGTTCGGGTGGATAGACTGGATAGTCGCCTGACCCCAGACGGTGGTGATCCTTTTACGGATACGTTTGGCGTATGCCTGAGTAACCTGCATCCCGATTGGAGATGTCCAACTCAAGTACTGGTCACTCTCTGCTGCCACAGTCGCACAATCCTGAAGCCAATCCATGATCAGCTTACCTTCATTCAGGATGGAACCGATTGCATCAAGGATACGGTCTGTCAGATAAGCCGCTGGGAGTGTCTTGGAACCACGAAGGTGAGACACAAGCTTACCCTTCTTCCCTTTCACAAGCATCTGACGCATTCCCATTTTGGTTGCGCCATAACAGATACACATAACCTGAGACTTCACGGTGTTTCGCTTGATGTGACCCACCCAAAGCTTTGCCATTTCGTTCCCAGCTTCAGCGTCCCAAATGACAAGCTGTTCCGTCCGCTTGGCAACCTCGGTGTAGATGTCTGCTCGTTTATTGATGTCACGAACGTTCACCATTTCCGCGCCGAATTCGGACAACCCCATAGCACTGATATGCTGGATGCCACTGCATGTCGCATCGTAGGGAATTGGAAGGTGACACACGTACTTCTCGCCGTGTTCCACGTAACCCTTCCACGCAAAGCAAGACGCTAGGCACTGCCATGGTTTGTCCTGTTCTGCCCAAAAGCGTTCCCCATCCAGAGGATTGTTTGCGCTGTCTAAGATCAGCTCTTCGTTGTCTACTACCCACTTCAGACGTTCATCAACGGACACCTTATCCTGATCAAAGTCACCGGACACACGCATAGCCAGATGATAAACACCTGTGCCACCGAGTGGGCGACCCTCAGCGAAGTCAAGGACACCACGGGACATGTCATCGCCCTGCGGGTTCAAGTCCTGACCTACAGAGTACCCCCTGCCACGCCAATCACAGGCCATAGGAAACCAGAAGACATCAGCGAGGATTCTGAAGATTGCCTTCTTCCCTTCAAGGGATTGTCGGTGAGCTGCGGCTTTGGCGTTTGCGCTGTGGACTTCCTCACGCTGAGCTTTGGCTTCCGCTTTCTCTTCCTTGGACATCTCTTCCCAAACTTCAGGAGCGTAGTCAGGGGGAAGCGGGGAATCCTCGGCTGGTGGGAGGCATCCTAAAGTGTCCCCCTTGTCCAATGCCTCTTGAAGTACAGCGTAAACATCAGGGTTCGCTCTCCAAGCTGTGTTCTGAATAGTGTTTAGCGCTCTCATTTGTTCGTCGGAGACTGGCTTCGACGTGTTGGAGTGCTGGTAGATGCCGCGCTTCACGAGTGGTTCTTTGAGATAATAGTAGCCGCCTTGGTAGTTCATTACTGTATCCTAATATCAATAACATACTGTAGTTTCTAGCTAAATGAAGACACAATCCGGGTATTCATTGATCATGTCTTCGTATTCAAGAATTATCACCTCTATGCTTTAAATGAGGTCCAAGAGGTAGCGGACATCTGATAATTATATTGGTCGGCCGGAACGCATCACCAACTTGTACAAACCAGATTCAGAAATTGTGCGAACAATACGAAGCCTTCCGTCACCCCCCCCCCTCACTTGATGAGGGGACTTCCCCTTCTGTTCCTCAGACAGCGAGCGATGAGCGTTGTCCATCCGGTTAAAACCAAGGACATCACAAACGTCCCGTGCGATGAACCATGGGTCGCCATTTGCAACCACAATGCGGATATCAGTAGCGCTGAACTTGAAGGTGCTCAGAGCGTTGGTTCCAGTAAAAGCGTTCATCTTCTTGTCTCTTTATAGTGAGGTATAGTTATTAACTTGATGTAGTTACTAGGCACACGAATTCACTGGTGGTTTGTCAGCCACATAAGTCCAAGGCTTGGGGGGTCTGATCATTGGTGATAGGAGAGGCTTGTTTAGTCCCATCCTTCGAACCTCTTTGTTGATCCTGCGGACTGCCATGGGGCTAAGCTTTAGCTGTCGCTCTGTTTGTCGGGTGGCACCTGCACCTGATCCAATCAGGACCATCTCAAACCAGCCACCACTCTTCTTAACCAGTACTTCCAGCAGAAGCATACCCACACAAAGACATGTTTCCTTCGACCAATTGATGCGATCACAGTCTTCAGCAAGTTGCATCCACTTACGTGCAGATTTCGCCGTCACTTTCTTCACTCGGGCAAGCATCAGCTTGTACAGGTCAACGTAGTCCTCACCGAGTTCCTTCTTCCGTTCAGCTTCAGCCTTTTTCCAAAGGTCCACTTCACGCTGGAACTGTGCATGTCTTCCAATCTGTAAAGCCAAGGGGGTCGCTGGGCGAGCATCCGCTACTTCAGCGCTCAATCCCGTCAGTACAGAACGGAGTGTAATGATTGCCCATTTGTCCGCTTCCAGACAGAGGATAGGAACCCACCAAACAGCCTTCCGTTTCTTGTTATGGATATCCTCAAGGGCTTCCCTTTGAAGCTCTTCGATTGCCGGGATCATGGCTCTCAATAACAGGGTGGTCAGAGAGGAACCAATCTCTTGCTCCGCTAGGCCACCTCCCCGCCCTTTCAGAGCTTTATCGTTCGCCTTCAGGTGCGCTTCACGGAAACGCTTAACACCCTTTTCAATCCACTCAATTTCCTCTGCAATTTGAGCATCCACAGAAGGCACACTGTGTCCGATTTTGTGCCCACTACTAACTATTTGATATTCCATGATTTCTCTACAGCTAGTTATTAACTGTATTGAAATCATTGGAGAAATATAGAAGGAAAACCCTATTTTTCGGATTGCAAATCCGTGTACGCCGGTTCGATTCCGGCAGAGGCCTCCACAAGTTTTCCTTTTACATTGTTATTTTTGAACTTTTCGGGATTTTTCCCTCACTTTTTTGTGATGGAACGAAGGTGAGGGATTCTTGCCCTCAAAATTTGGCTCTGCAATCCTCTCAAATTGCCTGTTATTAGAGGTCATCGGAGCGCGGCAATGAAAAGCCAGCCAGTCATTTTGCAGACCTGACAGAACTCAACGCTTACAATCAGCTATGATTGATAGCATCGGTCAAGTCCCAGGTCTGCTGTAAATTCGGATTTCAGGTTTGGCGGGTTGATCAGATCTGGATGTAGTTTTTGTCCTTTTTTTCCTCTTGTCGTAGCGCGATCCAC
>CANNAV010000042.1 GCA_947502585.1 uncultured Pseudovibrio sp. | reverse complement strand
CTGGAACCGATTAATCGCTGAAACAGGGCGGATCAAAACAATTGCATCACGGGACTGGGCAATAACAGGTCAATGATGATGCAGATTGGTATTACTTGTAAAGACAACATGATATTTACAGTCCCAGGTACTGTGTTTAAGGTGATCTGTATCCATAAAAAACCTCCCTGCTCATACAATGAAAGGCCACGTCAATGGCCCGGGCAGGGAGGTCTCTTACTGAAAATGTAGAACTCTTCCAGTCCTCCACCGGAGGTGGAGGTTTATTTTGCTTACAAAAAAAAGCCCCGCTGAAACAGCGAGGCTTTGAACCTGGAAGTTTGATCAGATCAGTGATCGAGGATTTGAGAGAGAAACAGCTGAGTACGTTCATGCTGCGGATTGGTGAAGAATGGTTCTGGCTCATTCTGCTCAACAATCTGGCCCTGATCCATAAAGATCACGCGGTTTGCCACTTTACGGGCAAACCCCATTTCGTGGGTCACGCAGAGCATGGTCATGCCCTCTTCCGCCAGACCGATCATCACGTCCAGCACTTCCTTGATCATCTCCGGGTCAAGAGCGGAGGTCGGCTCATCGAACAGCATAACCTTCGGGTTCATGCACAGCGAACGGGCAATCGCCACACGCTGCTGCTGACCACCGGAAAGCTGCCCCGGGTACTTGTTGGCCTGCTCAGGAATCTTCACACGCTCAAGGTAATGCATCGCAACTTCTTTTGCCTGCTTCTTAGGCATCTTGCGAACCCAGATTGGAGCCAGCGTACAGTTCTCCAAAATAGTCAGATGCGGAAACAGGTTGAAGTGCTGGAAGCACATACCAACTTCACGGCGAATCTCATCGATCTTCTTGAGATCAGAAGTCAGCTCAATACCATCAACAACGATACGCCCCTTCTGATGCTCTTCAAGACGGTTGATACAGCGGATCATCGTGGACTTACCAGACCCCGACGGACCACAGATAACGATTCGCTCGCCGCGCATAACCTTCAGATTAATGTCTCGCAAAACATGAAACTCACCATACCATTTGTTCATACCGACTATTTCGATAGCCACATCGGTATCTGAAATCTGCACTTTCAAGCAGTTCGCCTGAATATCAGCGAGATTTGCGTCATTCATTTTTACTTCTCCGGGTTTCTTTTGACTTGCGCCAGGCGACTAGTGATGGCCAGTATGCAGTTTGCGTTCCAAATACATCGAATATCTGGACATTGCAAAACAGAAGATAAAGAACATGAAGGCGATAAACGCATAAAGTTCCACATAAATACCGTTCCAGCGTTGGTCAGCGAGCGTTGGCGCAACCAGTCCGAGAGGGTCCATAAGGCCAATAATCAAAACCAGTGTGGTGTCTTTGAACAAGGCAATGAAGGTGTTCACGATACCTGGGATGGAAATCTTGAGCGCCTGGGGCAGAATGATCAGACGCATGCTCTGCCAATATCCAAGACCCAACGCATCTGCAGCTTCATACTGCCCCCTTGGCAATGCAGCCAGACCACCTCGAATAACCTCAGCCATATAGGCACTGGCAAAGAGGGTCACCATAATGACAACACGCATCACTATATCAAAGTTCACGCCTTTAGGCAGGAAGTAGTTCAGCAAAACGTGTGCAACAAACAGTAAGGTGATCAACGGCACGCCGCGAATGAACTCGATGAAGATGATTGCCAGAGACTTCACAACAGGCATGTCAGAACTACGGGACAGCGCAAGAACAATACCGATAGGAAGCGAGAACGAAATACCGGAAACGCCTATGATCAGGGTCAGAAGCAGACCACCCAGCTCACTTGAGGAAACCGGATCAAGACCCAAACCTCCCCAAATCAGCCAGAACGCGATGAACGGGAAAGCAAGGGAGAACAACAGTGCAACTCCACGTTTCGGCATACCATCCCAAAGCGCTGGCACCAAAGCAGCACACAGCAAAACAAATGCAAGAACCGGACGCCAGTACAGCTCCGGCGGGTAGAACCCGAACAGAAACTGATGGTAACGCTCCCGAATAACCGCCCAACAGGCGCCATCACTAACCTGACGACACTCATCAAGTGAGTTCGCATTCCAGACAGACTTGATGAAGGCCCAGTCAATCAGGCCCGGCACAACAGAATAGACCGCAAAGATTGAAAGCAAGGTCAGAGCTGTGTTGAGCGGCGATGAAAACAGGTTCTGGCGAACCCAGCCGACGGTACCTGTCATCCCTTGTGGAGCCGGTAACTGCGGTTTATCGGAGGTCGCAACAAATGCAAATGAATTTTCGTTCATCCTAGCGCCCCTTCAGCTTTACGGATTCGTTGTAAGCGTTCATCACACCGGAAATGGAGAGTGAAATCACCAGGTAAGTCCCCATCAGCAGCAACATACATTCCATCTCACGACCCGTCTGGTTCAGCGTAATACCGCCAAGTGTACCAGTAAGATCCATGTAACCAACTGCAATCGCCAGGGATGAGTTCTTGGTGATGTTCAGATAGTTGGAAATCATTGGTGGAATGATGATCCGAAGCGCCTGGGGCAGAATGACAAGGTTCAGGATCCGATTAGGACGCAAGCCAAGAGCAGATGCAGCTTCACTCTGGCCTTTACTGATCGCCATGATGCCCGCACGCACAATTTCAGCAATAAATGCACCGGAGTAGATGGTCAATGCAAGCCAAAGCGCAACTAAAGAGGCACTCGCCTTTATGCCACCAACGTAGTTGAAGCCTTTAAGAGTTGGGAGCTCAAGACCAATCGGCATTCCGGCGATAAAATACACAAACCCTGCTGGAACCACCAGAAGAGTGAGGCTGTAAAGCCCGACCGGTAAGATCTGACCAGTCGCTTCCTGACGCTTTTTAGCCCAGGAGCGAAAGATGAAAACACCGGCAATTGAACTCAGCAGCACAGCTACAACGGCAGGATACGCACCTTCATAGGTGAAGGCTGGAATATAAAAGCCACGGTTGGTTGCAACCAACACCCCACCGAGCGCAGGTTCTGCTTGTTTTGGTTTCGGGAATACGTGAATGACGACCGCATACCATGCCAGAATCTGCAGCAGCAGCGGCACATTGCGGACGCCTTCAATGTAAACAGCCATCAACCGGGAAACGACCCAGTTGCTGGAAAGGCGCAGGATACCGATAAATACGCCTAGGACAGTTGCGGAGACACAAGCAAGAAAAGCCACTAACAGCGTGTTTAGCAGGCCAACCAGAGCAGCTTTCCAATGGGGAGAAACCGGGGAGTATTCCACAAGTCTCTGGCCAATATCATAACCGGCCGACTGAAAGAGGAAACCAAAATTGAAATCTTTACCAAGTGCTTCGAGGTTCCCGACAGCATTGCTGATAAGCATCATCACAACTGACAAAGTAGCAACAAGCGCGATAATCTGGATCGTATAAGACCTGTAGCGGCCATCTCGCCACAGTTGCGAAAACTGGAAGCTGTTATCGGCTGGTACGGTTAAGGTGCTCATAAGTAGCCCGCCTTATTATTATGCTTAGAAAAAGGGCGCTGTTATCCCGCAACAGCGCCCTTTTGTCAGATCAAGGTCATATCAACGGAATGGAGGTGCATACTGCAGGCCACCTTCGGTCCATGTCGCATTCAGGCCACGAGCCAGATTAACTCTGGTCTGTGTGCCCAGGTGACGTTCAAACACTTCTCCGTAGTTACCAACCGCTTTGATTGCTGCGAGCGCGAAGTCGTTACCAAGGCCAAGGGATGCACCCATTTCACCGGAAACACCAAGCATACGCTTAATTTCAGGGTCATTGGAGTTTGCAGCCATGTCGTCTGCATTTGCTGCAGTGATGCCTTTTTCTTCCGCAATATTCAACGCATTCAGAACCCAGCGGCCAATGTCTGCCCACTGGTCGTCACCCTGGCGAACGAGTGGACCGAGAGGCTCTTTGGAAATGATTTCAGGAAGAATGATATGGTCGCCCGCGTTCTCAAAAGTTGCGCGAGTAGCAGCCAGACCGGAGGCATCGGTAGTGTACACGTCACAAGCGTCAGCAAGGTAGTTTGCGCGCCCTTCCGTGTTTGTCTCAATGGGCAGCGGCTCGTAAGACATGTTGTTTGCTGTGAAGTAGTCAGACAGGTTCAGCTCTGTCGTTGTACCAGTCTGGATACAGACAGTTGCACCGTCCAGCTCTTTAGCAGAAGCAACACCAAGGGACTTCTTTACCATAAAACCCTGACCATCGTAATAGCTCACACCAAGGAATGTGAACTTCAGATCGGCATCACGGGAAAACGTCCATGTGGTGTTACGGGACAGGATGTCCACTTCACCCGAAGCCAGCGCTGTAAAGCGGGTCTTACCAGTGGCCGGGGTGAAATCCACAGCATCCGGATCGCCAAGAACAGCTGCGGCTAATGCGCGGCAGTAGTCAACATCAAAGCCTTGCCACTTGCCGTTTTCGTCTGTGTAAGAAAAGCCTGCAAGACCAGTGGAAACCGCGCAACGCAGCTTACCGCGTTCTTTCACGTCATCGAGAGTACCAGCAGAAGCTGCAGAAAGAGCAGACACTGCGAACGCTGCACTCAGCGTAACTGGAAGGATCATTTTTTTCATAGAATTGGAGCCTCTTTTTTGTCCAATTTTAAATTCATCACCGGAAGTAGCAGGCTGTTTTCCTTCTCTAAGAAAACCCCCAGGACAGACATGTCAGTGCATGACCTTAAACCCCCCCTATTGGTTTCAACCACTCCACGTTAAGCATTCGATGTTATTTGTCTTAAAACGTCAAGAGATATTTATTAATAAATTTGTCTATGAGGCGTTATTCATCAAATATCCTAAAGCTTCTTTACAATTTACATCTCAGATGAACGTCATTTAACCATTATTCAAAAACACAAAAAATTTATATATACAATATCAAAATTTTTAATCCAAACTATACTGAAATAGAGGGTAAATATTACTTAATATACAGGTGCATCGGAAAAAACTAACCTTAAAAATTAGCCGCAAATAGGAGCAATTTTCTTCAAAACTACGTATTTCACACTAATTTTTACAATCCGATCATATAAAGAATACGCTATTTCGCAAGAGGCCTTCAAGGTAGTCTACCTTTCCTGCGGGCAAATAACGTTCAGCGATACTCGTGTAGTCAGGTTGCATTAATTGCGAATAGACAGTCTAGAAATTAGGATCCTTGCGTTTTTCCTTGTAGATAAGCCATAGATTTCTGAAATATATGGTTAAGCCGAGACCTTGTCCCGCAATAAAAACCGGATCTTTCTTAACCACTGCGTAAGTCAGAAGGAGCACCCCTCCCCCGATTGAGAAGAACCAGAAAGCTATCGGAACAATGGATCTCCCCACGCGCTCAGAGGCAATCCATTGGATCATAAAGCGCATCATGAACATGAATTGCGCGACGAATCCCCACAGAACCCAAAAGTCCCATTGAGCGACGAAAACATCGTACAGCCAGTCATACAAGGCTGAGAGCATCACTGGTTCTCCTTTACAGGAGAAACATCCGTATCTGTCACCACCACTTCGGGAATTACTTTCCGACGACGGCGCAGCCACCACACCCCAAACAGATCAAGAACCCCGACAAGCGCCCGGTCAAAGATCCCATATTTGGAGACTCCGTGCTCACGCTCACGGTCAACCACATCTACATGAACCACCTCGAACCCTTCTCGGATAACAAGGGCGGGCAAGAACCGATGCCAGCTGTCAAAATACGGCAGCCTCAGGAACACATCACGCCGTAGCAATTTGAGACCACATCCACTGTCCCACGTATTATCTTTTAAGATAGCACCACGCAACTTGTTAGCCGCTTTGGAAGCACAACGTTTAAAGAGGCTGGCTTTTCGCCCCAGTCTCTGCCCCGCAGCAAGACCAACATGCGCACCCCCCTTCTCCATCACTTCAAGCATTTCCCGATAATAGATCGGATTATTCTGCCCGTCACCGTCAATGGTGCCGATATATGTACCCCGCGCATGCAACAATCCCGTGCGTACAGAGCAACTCTGCCCGCCAGACAACTTATGCCGGATCAACCGCAAAAAGTCGTGCTCCAACGCATAGCCTCGCAACACTTCAAGACTATCATCAGTAGAGCCATCATCAACCACAATGGTTTCAAACCTGTAGTCTTTCAGAGCTTCCGCAATCTCATCCAGCAAAGGAGGAAGATTATCCCGCTCATTCCTCGCGGGGATAACAACGCTGACGTCAATCTCGTTCAAACCGGCACTCCTGGTCATTCCAGTTCCCCCTGCCCTGAGACGGAAACTCCGCTGAGACTAAGACCAACGATCTCAATCAGCCCGGAGTGTCTCCGATTGTTTTTGGACGGGAGGAAAACTGCCTGGTTGCACTGCCCGCCAGGACCTTAGACACAAAACCGCAGAGAGGCTGTTCATGATCGGCTGCACACCGCCTCTGTCATCAAATGAAAACCCGATCCGCCGACGGGCCATCCAACGAGCACAGCAATAGGAAAATGCTCCGCCTATGATAATGCCAGCTACAACATCGCTGGGATAATGAGCTCCCACAATCACTCTGCTGGCAGCAATCCAAAGCCCCACGACAGCAAACAACCACTGAATTTTAGGTGCAATCAATGCTAAGGCAACAATCAGGGCACCAGCTGTTGTCGAATGTCCGCTTGGAAGGCTCGAAAGCTTTGCCTCCCACGCAAAAAGGTCGAAATACAGTGGGCCTATTTCATCAAACAAGGTTGGTCGGGCACGCCCTATATTCCATTTCAGAACAATGGCAAGCAGCCCGCTGACAGCAACAACAAAGAACAGATAACTCCCGTATATCGTCAGATACGACACTGCCATCTTTCTACGAAACGGAAGGCGTTGCCAGCCGCCAAAAATCATTACCAGAATCCATAGCCCGGTCGGGAACAGGACCCAGTCAGACTTACCGACATCTGTGATAACTTCAAAAATGTCGTGGTAAGCAACAGGCAACTGCCGCGCCCAAATCGGGCTGCTGTGGTCCAGAAAAACCATTGCCAAACCACAAAGTCCAATCAACAAAGCAGCTATATTCTGCGGCTTCATAAGTGGTGGAAGAGCAGCAACATCCACGCGACTCCGAGCTCTTCGGCTTTTCAAAATTGCAAAGACTACCCCAGTATGATGATGCGCGTTATTTCCGGCAACGCGTAAGACCTCTTTCAGCCGGTTACCTGGTGATGGAGGATTACTCTCTTCCTTCTGCACCCCATCTTTATAGTCTTGCCCATAAGGCCCGGCACGACTAACTTCCGGTTTCAACGGCCGGGTTTGCTGTGATTTTTCTTCTCTCGGGTCTTTATTTTGATCCGGACGTTCTAATGTGTCTATAGAGCAATCATCAATCATTATGTCGCCCCACCCGCCGGAAAATATGTATCAGCAGCGTCTTCCCGCCGTTAATATTCAGGCCGGATACACTTGATACCTCCGAAGTCTTCATCCCCAGCCGAAGAACTTCCGCATCAAACCGATCCAGTTGCCGTCCTTCCACCAGCGCTATATTGCAGGTTCCTCCGGGCACTCCGTTTTTCTGGCCTCCGTCCGCCAAAAAACGCGCAGTCGCTTCTGCTCCAAGCAATTTTGTTTGCGTGCCCCACAAAAATACGAAGCTGGGCTCATAAAAACCTGTTGTTGCTACGTCTTTCCGCTCACATCCCTGGAGCTGCCCAACAGCTTCCGCAAGACGGCTGGAAATCCAGATGGTTGTCAGTGCAGGCCCGGCAAAGGCCCAGAAACCAACAAACATCAGCAAAGCTGAAGCCCCCACCCTCGGCAATGCCCCTACAAGCTCTCCCACAATCAGTTTGCGGGCAGCTGATAACGCAGCAATGACAGCCAATCCACACAGAACAACACCGGGAGGCGACGGCCAGAGATCAAGCAATAAAGGTCCGACACCAACCGCAAGAAAAATGCCCAGCGGCAACAGCAGGAAGAAAAACGCTGAAGCATATCGCCAGTAAACGGCAACCTGTTTTGCTCTGCCAGTTGTCAACACACCTGCCGCAAGCAACGCCAGTGCAGGCATCATCGGCAGTGTGTAGTGAGGCAATTTAGTTGAAACCAACTCAAATATGAGCCATGACGGGATCAGCCAACACAACAGGAATCTATAACAATATTGACTCAATTCCCGCCTAACCCCCTTAAAAATCACGAGAAGGAAAGAAGGGATCGGCCAGAAAATAACGAAACTGATGAAGAGGTGTGTAAGTGGCGGGGCGCCGTGAGCTTCACGCCCTGTTCCCACTTTCCCCCAGAAATCCCCGCCCAGAGCATCCTTGAAGAAAGCACCATTCGTCTCAATGTAAATGGCAACCAGCCATGGCGAAACCACGGCAAGAAACATCACAAAACCAGCAATTGGAGCCAGTCCACGCAACCACAAAACCCGTCTTTCCCATAGAGATAAAGACAGGATGGTCAGGCCGCATACCATAAGAATAACCGGCCCCTTGATAAGAGTGCCCAGCGCCAGACCGAACCAAAAAAGTACGGCAGAGGACCAGAGCGCTTTGCCTTGCTGTGCCATCCAGACACGGGCCAGCGCCCCTTGAGACAACATCACGCATGCCAGAAGCGCCGCATCCGTCTTGGCCAAATGCGCTTCAGCATTTAAAATGAGAGCCAATGCAACGAGCAACCCGCCTGAAAAGGCCTCCTGTTCCCGGAAAAATGCACGTCCGGCCCAATACGTCAGCAACACAGCTGCAATTGCACCAGCGACAGAAGGCAGGCGATATACCCAGATCGGCGCACGCGCTCCATATCCCAGCAACTTGGCAACACCCACTTGCGCCCAGTAAATTCCAATCGGCTTTTTGTTTCGTGCATGCTCCTGGTAATGAATGGAAACGTAGTTCCCTGTCTCCATCATCTGCTTGGACGCCTGAGCAAATCGCGGCTCATCACGATCAAGCGGGGGAACAGACATCAAACCTGGCAGGTACAAACACAAACACAAAAACAGAAGCATGACCGGAGCGAGCCAGTCGCGCGCCACCAGGCGAAGCCAGAGTGCCTGGTGCTCTGCCCCCTCAACCCCTACGCCACTCAGAGGCATTGCAAGATTCAATTGCACAGACATAGCCACCCTGATGCCCTCCGCACTCCCGATAAAACAAGGTCGAGAGCCTGTTGCTCCCAAAGAACAATACGCAGCTGTTCATCCGGAACACATTCCCCAAAACTCCCCACTCAAAAGCACGGTCAGACTAAATCCACAGACTGCACCAGCAGTTGGAAAGCTGAGGAGCACCTGAGGCGACAGAGCCGCACATCCAGGGACAATCAAATCAGAAGAAATATGCCTGGTAATAACGTGGATTATTCACACGTGGTACAGTTTCAGCCCAATTTTATGCCTACAAGGAAAGGAACTGATCGGACATTTCGGGGTTACACACGTGGGTTTGGAATTACGGAAGACTGCAGCCTTGCTGCTGGCAGGAATACTCGCTGGCTGCGCTGGTTTGGGCACAGAGCCATCAAACAATGTTGAGCTCTATCAGGTTGCGATCAATAAAAATGAAGTACTGCGCCAGACCAATACGTGGCGTGCAAAGCACTCTCTGCCACCAGTCAAGCTGGATCCGCATCTCAGCGAAGTCTCGCAGGACATGGCCGATCACATCGCTCGTCTGGATTCACTCAAAACCAGCCGCCATTCCTCCTCAAGCCTCATCAGCCGTACCCAGACTGACGGATATAAATCCTATGCAGGCGCAGAAAACCTGGGCGCAGGCTACGCGACTGTTTCTGCGGCAATGACAGGCTGGAAAACCTCTCCCGACCACAATAAAAACCTGCTCAACAAATACGTAACTCACATGGGCATTGCCCGCACCAACCGGGCAGACGGCACATATCGCAATTTCTGGGTCATGACACTGGCTGCCCCTCAAAAGCCCATGACTGCTACAGATATCACCACAGTTTCATTACCCTTCCCTGTCCGGTAACTTCCCTTGTCTCGGGAATTGATTGGGGAATTTTTCCCCCGCCTCATTTACAGTTCCAAATATTACTCATATTCATATTTTCAGCACGCATCCCCATAAAGAGGCATTGCCTCCCTGAAGGAATAAGTGCGCGCCAGTTAATTGAAAGCAGCCTGACTCTTCTCTTAAAAAGATCTGCGTCCAGCCTGTGTTTTTGAATTTCATCGGAGATTTAATATGAGCAAGACCGCAAAGGTTCTTCTGCAAGATTGGAAAACCCCGTTTGGACTTCCGCCATTTTCACAAATCAAGCCGGAAGACTTTGAGGATGCATTTGAAGAGGCCTTCAAGGAAGGCGAAGGCAACATCAATCGCATTGCTCAAAATCCTGAATACCCAACCTTTGAAAACACCATTGCAGCATTAGAGCTGGCTGAAGAGGCCCTGGAGCAGGTCGCAAGCGTGTTCTTCAACCTTTCCTCTGCAGATACCAATGAGACCTTGCAGCAAGTTGAGCGCAGTGTTTCACCGAAACTGGCGGTCTACAGTACTAAGAAATACCTGAACCCGACCCTCTTCAGGCGCATTGAAACACTGACGGAGCAGAAAGACGAGCTGGACCTGACGCCTGAACAGGATCGCGTACTGAAGCGCTATTATGCCATCTTCCATCGCGCGGGTGCGGGTCTGGACGCCAATGGCAAAACCCGTATTGCAGAAATCAACAAGCGCCTTGCAACTCTGGGCACCAGCTTTGCGCAGAATGTTCTGGCCGATGAAGCCTCTTATAAACTTGTTCTGGAAAAAGAAAGCGATCTGGAAGGCTTGCCGGAGTTCCTTGTAAAAGCTGCAAGCGCTGCAGCTGAAGAACGTGGCGAACCGGGCAAATACGCCATCACACTGTCCCGCTCTTCCATTGAACCGTTCCTGCAGTTCTCCAAATGCCGCAACTTGCGCGAAGAAGCCTTCAATGCTTGGGTAAATCGTGGTGACAACCCTGGGGAAACTAACAACGCAGCTATTGTCCGCGAGACAGTACAGCTCCGTAATGAGAAAGCCAAACTCCTTGGCTTCGAGAGTTTTGCGGCATTCAAGCTGGACGATGTCATGGCAAAAAATACCGATGCGGTGGATGACCTGCTCTCCAAAGTCTGGGGCCCGGCCAAAGCACGCGCACTGGAAGAAGCCGCTGACCTGCAGAATATGGCACAAACTGAAGGCGATAACATCGAAATCGCACCGTGGGACTGGCGCTACTATTCACAAAAGGTACGCAGCGCCAAACATGATCTGGATGAAGCAGAGATCAAGCCCTATTTTCAGCTGAATCAGATGATCGAAGCAGCCTTTTACACCGCAGCACGTTTGTTTGGCCTCTCATTCAAAGAACTGAAGGGGCAGGATGTGTATCATCCGGATGTGCGTGTCTATGAAGTCTTTGACAAAAACGACGACCATCTCGGCATCTTCATTGGCGATTATTTTGCCCGTGCGTCAAAACGCTCCGGTGCATGGATGAGTGCCTTCCGCTCACAGCAGAAGCTGAAAGGTGATGTCCGCCCAATCATTGTCAACGTAATGAACTTCTCGAAGGCGCCAGAAGGCGACCCCACTCTGCTGACCTTTGATGATGCGCGCACGCTGTTCCACGAGTTTGGTCACGGCCTGCACGGCCTCATGTCCAACGTTATACACCCACTTGTCTCCGGCACCAGCGTAGCACAGGACTTTGTGGAGCTGCCATCCCAGCTCTTTGAGCATTGGCTGGATCAACCAGAGATCCTGAAAAAGTACGCCCGTCACTATCAGAGCGGGGAAGTTATCCCGGAAAAACTGCTGGAACGTCTGCTGGCAGCTGCAAACTTCAACCAGGGTTTTGCAACGGTTGAGTATCTGGCAACTGCCCTTGTCGATATGGCGATCCATAAAGAAGACAAGCTCTACGATCTCGATCCCTGCCAGATGGAAAAGAAAATCCTTAACGACATCGGCATGCCAAAAGAGATCATCATGCGCCACCGCATTCCCCATCTCCTGCATGCTTTTGCAGGGGATGAATACTCTGCTGGATACTACAGCTATCTCTGGTCAGAAGTAATGGATGCTGATGCATTCGAAGCCTTTGAGGAAACTGGTGATGCGTTTGACGCCGACACAGCAGCCAAACTGGAAAAGTTCATTTATACAGCTGGCGGATCTCAGGATCCTGCAAATGCCTATATGGAGTTCCGCGGTAAACTGCCATCCATCGAGCCACTCCTCAAAGGTCGCGGGCTCGTCAGTTAAACATCAGTCATCCAACTCAAAACAAAGGGCGGACCATCTGGTCCGCCCTTTGTTTTGAGCCGCTGAACTAAAAAGTCTAACCTCTCATCATCCGGTTGAGGCCGCTTAAGAAAACAAACAGCCAACCAAGGATCATCAGCATGCCGCCCGCCGGTGCTGCAAAGTCAAACAGTTTCTCTCCAACAAACAAGCGTTGAGCCAGATCACCACAGAACAAGCCGACACCGGCAAACAGCAGCAGCATGGCAAATGCGATGCCTTTTGAGCCTGTAATCCCGTGCGCAACGCCCAGCCCGACAAAAGCTGCAGCATGCATCATAATGATCTGAGAGATAATATCCAGGTACTGGTTATCCATTGCATGTGAACTTGCCGCTGAACTCAAAATAGCAATAACACCACAAAACCCGCCAAGTGCCATTCCAGGACCAAGGCCCTGACCAGGTCTGATCCGTGGCTGCTCGACGAGCTCTGCTTCACTTGCACTGTCCGGCATGACTGCTCCTTAAATCCCTATTCCAATTCACATTCTGCTCGAAACATAAACTCGCATCAACTGCATATAAGTTAACCAGCAAAAATTGCAAAAACCTTCCGCCACAAACGCTGATGTTTAACAGCTGAAGGAAGTTGCCACTGAGATATAGAGCCTCAAACTTCATAGAGGAAGAGAACGCGCGAATCTTTGAATATCTCGAATCTAGATGATATTCAGCAAATACCTTAAGCCAATGGAAGAGACGTGTGTGCTGTGAGGTATCGATATAAACCGCCTGATCTGGATTGCCTTCTGCAATACGCGCAAGCCGGAATTGCAGAAGGCCCTGCCAATTCCCTGACAGTGCAGTTCTCGGCGGACCAAACCCCAAGTAAGCCTCACTCCTTTAGCATTCAGGCAATAACCACCAGCAGCAAAATACGGATCATCAGGCTTTTTCAGGTCCGGACTATATTCCGCCCGCCCGGCCTCTATAAAAAGCTTTGGAACGTTCCCCTTTGAGATCTGAAGGTATAAATCACGGTCAGCTGTCTGATACCTGCGAAAGTCCATCACACATTCGCTGGTGGCCATAGTCCCCGAACATATCGCATCACTGGCAATTTCCGCCCTTCAGGAAGGGAAGGCTGTAAACCAACCTCTTGCGCACCCATACGCTCATAAAACCCTTTGGCGTGAGGATCAGAGACAATCAGCAGCTCTGTTACCTGTTGAGCCTGCATCCATCTCTGAATGAAGCCGAACATAATCCGCCCTGCTCCCTTGCCCATCATTTGCGGCAAAACCCAGAAGTCTTCAAGCTCGCAGCACTGCTCTGAATCAACGGAAACAGAAAATACGCCTGCAATCCGGCCCTCAGTATCCAAAACCCAGAAGTGCCTGCTTGCCAGAACGACCTCATCAACGATCAGATCAGGCAGCCAGATGTCCATCATTTTCTGCGAATAGCCCCAATGGCTCTTTGCTGCGAGGATGACCTCATTCATTTCCGGAATATGCTGCGAAGTTGCTTTGATGATGTTCAAGTACACGCCCCTCATAGATGAAGAAGAATAAACACACAATGCAAACTGAAGCAATCCAATGAGGCCCGGATTTACGTTCCGTATTGCCCTCTGGCCGGGTCTGCCACATCAATAATACGTAAGGATGGTTTCGCTTGTCCCTGCCAGGTATCAACACTCAAACTACCAGCAATATGAAGGGGTTTGCCACATGCTTGTAAGAGCGCCTTCCCATGAGGCTGGTCTTCCGCTTTAAAGGCAATCGCCTTCAGGTTCGTACCTTCATTGCCTCCAAGCGTCACACTCACATGGCCTTGCCCAACCACCTTGGAAAATTTGATTGGCACAGATGGCAACGCAAAAACAGGCTCTGCATGCGAGGCACCATAGGGTCCTGCCTGTTCCAGTATATCCAGCAGGCTCAGCTTTGCACCTGCAGGTGTCAGCACACCGTCAATGGTGAGTTCGTTGTCAGCAGAAGCCTGCTTCACATCTTCACTCAGCCGCTCAGTCAGGAACGCCTCAAACTCGGACACTTTTTCTTTTTTAATGGTCAGCCCCGCCGCCATTGCATGTCCGCCGCCTTTGGCGAGCAAACCGGCTTCAACAGCAGCACGAACCGCAGAGCCCAGATCAACACCAATAATCGAACGACCGGAACCAGTACCCAGACCCTTTTCATTAAACGCCATAGCAAAAGCAGGCCGGCGGTAACGTTCTTTCAGCCGCGAAGCAATGAGACCAACAACGCCCGGATGCCAGCCATCTGCTCCCGTCAGAAGCACAGCAGGAGGAACAGTTCCCTCCATTTTCTGGAAGGCCTGCCCCTCGCCTTCTTCCAACATCACAGCTTCCATAGCCTGACGTTCCTGGTTCAGCCGCTCCAGCGTCGCAGCGATGCGCTCTCCCTCTGTGCGATCATCACAGGACAGCAATTTCATGCCCAGAGCAGAATCACCAATTCGCCCGCCCGCGTTGATGCGCGGCCCAAGCATGTAGCCCAGATGATACGGTGTCGGCTTTCCGCTCAACCGGGAAATGTCAGCAAGACAGGAAAGCCCCATGTTCTCGCGCCGTGCCATCACCTTAAGGCCCTGCACCACATAAGCGCGGTTCAAGCCCTTCAGCGGCACAACATCACAAACAGTCCCAAGCGCAACAAGGTCAAGAAGGTCCATGAGCCGTGGTTCTGCGCACTTCGCAAAGGCGCCCCGCCGCCTCAACTCCCGGTTAAGGCAGACAAGGAACAGGAAGGTAACGCCCACAGCAGCCAGATGCCCCTGACCTGACAAGTCATCCTGCCGGTTGGCATTCACCAGCGCATGAACCTGCGGAAAGATCTCATCCACCTGATGGTGATCCAGAACCACCACTTCCAGCCCAATCCGCCTGGCCTCATCAAATGCTTCAAACGAGGTGGAACCACAGTCTACTGTGATCAGCAGCCGCGCTCCCCCTGCATGAAGCTGGTTGATCGCCATCGGATTTGGCCCATAGCCATCAATAATACGGTCCGGGATGTAAACGTCCGGCTCCGCACCAAGCTGCATCAGGTAGCGCCTGAGCAAAGCAGAAGACGTCGCCCCGTCGACATCGTAGTCCCCAAAGATCGCAATCTTAACGCCCGCTTGCAAAGCATCTGCAACGCGCACACAAGCCTTGTCCATATCCACCAGTCTGGACGGATCCGGCATCAGATCTTTAAGGGACGGATTTAAGAAGCCGGAAACCTCTTCCAACAACACATTGCGCCCGGCAAGCACACGTCCCACCACCTCAGGCAGGTCTGTTCTCTGGGCAATGGCAAGTGCCTGTAAGCCCCCCTGATCATCAAGCCGCTCACGCCAGATGCGTGCGCTCAGAGACTTTTTGACACCAAGAACGACACGTCGCTCGGCATTGGTTGCATCCACCGTCATAACCATAGAAAGAAACTGTCCGGATTCATCTGGCGTATTCCCGAAAAGCGACCACGGTTTTCGGATAGGAATACGCGCAAAACACAAAAAATAAAGCCACGCCAAGTGTCAGCTTACAAGTGGCTTTTAAAGCAAAAGGGGCGAGTGCTCAACACACCCACCCACTTAGTTACATCCAGCCTGAAGGAACGCTAAATCAATCCAGATGAAATTTTTCCAACTGGGCATGTTTCGCCTCAATGAAACGAACAGTACCGGTCGTGGAGCGCATCACAACAGTATGGGTGGTGATATTATCACGGCCCAGCTTCACACCCTTCAGGAAGTTACCAGTCGTAACACCGGTTGCAGCAAACAAAACGTCTCCGCCAGCCATTTCTTGCATGGTGTATTTGCGATTGATATCGTCAATACCCATGCGGCCTGCGCGCTCAACCTGCTCCTCGCGGGTGATCACCAGACGGCCCTGCATCTGACCACCGATACAGCGCAGAGCCGCAGCAGCCAGAACACCTTCAGGTGCACCGCCAATACCAACATATAGGTCGATACCGGTTTCTTCAGGATCCGTGGTATAAATGATGCCAGCAACGTCACCATCACCAATCAGGAAGATGGAAGCACCGGTGGCACGGATATCGTCAATCAACTTGGCATGACGTGGGCGGTCCAGTACACAGACGGTTACGTCTTTCACTTCGCAGCCTTTTGCTTTCGCAACAGCTGCAAGGTTTTCCTGAATTGGACGATCCAGATCGATGATTCCCTCAGGATACCCGGGACCAATCGCAATCTTATCCATGTAGCTGTCAGGTGCATTCAGCAAACCACCTTTCGGCGCCAGCGCGATAACAGCAATGGAGTTCGGCATGTTCTTTGCACAGATCGTGGTGCCTTCCAGCGGATCAAGTGCGATATCAACCTTTGGCCCGTCTTTGGTGCCAACCTTTTCGCCAATGTACAGCATTGGCGCTTCGTCACGTTCCCCTTCACCAATCACGACAGTTCCGTCTAATGGTAGCTGGTTCAGTTCACGGCGCATTGCGTCCACAGCAGCCTGATCAGCTGCCTTTTCATCGCCCCGCCCACGAAGACGTGCTGCAGATACAGCAGCACGTTCCGTAACACGTGCAAGTTCCAGTGTCAGAATACGGTCAAGAACGTCAGTTGCGTCCTGGTGACTATCCGCCATTTAAACCTCTCGGGTGTCCTGTTTTCACGTTAAACGTGAGGAAGTACTATTTCAGGTTTTCAATTCGTAACATCTGAGGCTTACCAGAAGTCACTTTTTCAGCAGCAATAGCATCCAGAGCTTCGCGCACAGCCAGTTCAGTTGTCTCATGCGTGATAAGGATAACACTTCGCGGTGCTGCAGGATCGCTTACACCATCCTTATCATTTCTGGAATGCGGTCCACGTTGGACAATCGACTCAAGTGAGATCCCCTTGTCTGCCATACAGCGCGCAATTGTGGCGAAAGTACCAGCTACATCCAGCACAGCCAGACGAATGTAATACCCACCTTCATGCGACCTCATACGCGCCGGAACATAAGCTGCAAGTGTTGTCGCAGACTGGCTAAACACCGGCAGAGAAAAATCACGGGCAATATCAACAATATCGGAGATCACGGAGGACGCAGTGGCGTCACCACCAGCACCTGGACCAACAAGAACCACTTCACCAACCGCATCACCGTCAACAGCAACGGCATTCAGCACACCATCAATGCGGGCGATTGCAGAAGATTTCGGCACCATGGTCGGATGAACGCGCTGCTCGATCCCGGTATCAGTACGCTGCGCAACACCCAGCAGCTTTATACGGTATCCCAGCTCGTCCGCTGCCCGAATGTCAGCCGTTGTAATGGAAGTAATCCCTTCCACATAAATCGCGTCGGCATTCACTTCGCAGCCAAAAGCAAGGCTGGTCAGCAGAGCAAGCTTGTGTGCGGTATCAAAACCTTCAATGTCGAAGGTTGGATCAGCTTCCGCATAACCAAGTCGCTGCGCATCAGCAAGACACTCAGCAAACGAAAGGCCTTCTTGCTCCATACGCGTGAGGATGTAGTTACAGGTGCCGTTCATGATGCCCAAAACGCGGGACACATCATTGCCCGCAAGGCTCTCACGCATGGTCTTTATGATGGGAATTCCGCCAGCAGCCGCAGCCTCGTAGTTGAGGCTCACACCTTTAGCCTCCGCAAGACGAGAGAAAGCAACAGCATGTTTGGCCAGCAACGCCTTATTGGCTGTAACAACGTGCTTTCCGGTTTCCAGTGCCGTGCGGACGCTCACCTCAGCAGGACCGTCTTCACCACCAATAAGCTCGACAAAAACATCAATCCCGTCAAACCTTGCAAGTTCAACGGGGTCGTCAAACCAGGCCAATCCATCCAGATTAATGCTACGATCTTTAGAGCGGCTGCGAGCACTCACAGCCACTACTTTGATAGGTCGGCCACATCGAGTGGCAAGAACATTCGCCTTGGCCTCGAGGATACGCACCAACGAAGCACCGACAGTTCCAAGACCAGCAACGCCAACTTTCAAAATATCAGTCATAAATACCCAGTATCTGTAGGTGGGCAGATGCCTAAGCGCCCGCTTTACTCAATTCCTCAGAATTGCTGCCCGCGTCTTCAAAAAACTTCCGAAGGCCACGTGCGGCCTGTCTGATACGTTGTTCGTTTTCAACAAGACCAATACGGACAAAACCTTCACCGTGTTCACCAAAGCCGATCCCCGGAGCAACCGCCACATCCGCCTTTTCAATCAGAATCTTGGAGAACTCAAGAGAACCCAGATGCCTGAACTGGTCTGGAATTGGAGCCCAGGCAAACATAGATGCTTCCGGTGCAGGAATATCCCAACCGGCGCGTCCAAAAGAATCGATAAGCACATTACGGCGCTTCTTATAGATCTCGCGTGTTTTACGAATACAGTCATCTGACCCGTTCAGCGCAGACGCAGCTGCCACCTGAATTGGAGTAAACGCACCATAATCCAGATAGGACTTCACGCGAGCAAGCGCCGCAATCAGACGTTCATTACCAACTGCAAAGCCCATACGCCACCCCGGCATGGAGAAGGTTTTGGACAAAGAGGTAAACTCAACAGCAATATCCATTGCCCCCTCAACCTGCAGGATGCTCGGAGGAGGAACATCACCATAGTAGATTTCGGAGTACGCCAGATCGGAGAGCACATAGATTTCGTGTTTGCGCGCGAATGCAACCACATCCCGGTAAAAATCCAGATCAGCAACACATGCAGTCGGATTCGCAGGAAAGCAGAGAATAATTGCAATTGGTTTGGGAATGGAATGGACCACAGCCCGGTTCAGAGCCTCAAACAATTCAGGACCCGGAGTTGCCGGAACAGACCGCAGCGAGCCACCTGCCATCAGGAAGCCAAAAGCATGAATTGGATAGGAGGGATTAGGGACTAGCACCACATCGCCCGGCGCGGTAATCGCCTGAGCCATATTGGCAAACCCTTCCTTGGAGCCCAGCGTAGCAACAACTTGAATATCCGGGTTTAGCTTTACACCAAAGCGACGCTCATAATAGCTGGCCTGTGCCTTACGCAACCCCGGAATCCCTTTGGATGCGGAATAACGATGTGTGCGCGGATCCTGAACAGTCTCCACCAGCTTATCGACAATATGTTGCGGAGTCGGCAAATCAGGGTTGCCCATACCCATATCGATAATATCGGCACCTGCCGCTCGCGCTTTGGCTTTCAGACGATTTACCTGTTCAAAGACATATGGCGGGAGCCGGCGTGTCTTATGAAAGTCGTCCATGCGCGAGCCTCACTTTCTTCAGTTTAGCGTTTCAGGCTAGATTTCGATTTCTGTTCAAACCTGGTCCCGATTCATTTCAGCCAGGTTTCCACGGCCTTTTAGCAGGTGCGAACACTTTTCGCATCATTCATGAGGCATAAACCTGACATTTTTTTAAATTTTCAAAGGCACTGTGAAGCTTTAAACCCAAAGAAAAAGCCGCAGAATCCTGCGGCTAACATAAATACCAACAATTTAAACCTGAGAATTTAGACGGCTTTTACACAAAATACACAACTAAAGGCGCACTGCCCACATAAGAAATGCAACGAAAGATTATTTCGCCTGAGCATCCTGAGCTTGCTCGCCAGCAATCGCTTTCAACTGCTCTGCACTGACCTCAAAGCTGCCATCAATACCTGCCCTGCTTTTACTCTCAGAGGAGATCGCGAGCAAGTTGGCTTCAGATGCCGCACGCTGTTCCGGAGAAAGCAAATCACTGGAAATCTCTGGCGGCAACTCAGCCACGCCGGTCTGTCTGGTACCGTTGCCTTTTTCGATGGCTTCATAAACCGTCAAAGATTCGCCAAATGCACAACCACCAACAAAACCTGCAAGCACGACTGCACAGCAAACTCGTTGAAACTTAAGTAACATCTGGAACCTCGCGTTTGACCCGTTTACTATACAAAAGCAGCGCACGTAAATTTGTTAAAAATCCACTTAGCAGTTGCATCATCCGTAGTCCACATATATTACCCTATTAACAACACATAGTTTATTACTCTGGGGCAGTTTTTATCTACTGAATACAGAACAGGGTATAGTTAAACCATAGCCGATAAATATTAAGAAGAAATACTATTATAATTCAGAGTATTCCGAGTTTTCCTCAGGAGTTAAACAAGTGCATAAAACCTAGGAATAACCTGAGGATTCTCACAATTCAGCAAGATCACTTCACTTGCTAAATACCTACTAAGAATCCACCGATGGACTAAGATAGACAACATGGATTTTCACGTGCCTGTCAAATTTCTCAGGGATATATTCATTACGCCGTTTTTGCAGGCTACTGCACTGCGCGGATTAAGCGTGAGTGTATGTGGAAAATTTTTTGAGCGACAATCATATACAACAGATGTGATTGGGTCTGGCAAGCATCAACCAGACACTAAATACGAGGAATGAGCAGGCAAATGACCGGTGAAGACACCAATCCAATATTGCAGTATATCCTCAACAACCCTGAGGAATTTGCCCGGAACCTCTCCGAGATAGCTGAGAATGGTGGTAAGGCCCTGGCAGCCTATCTGGAACCTCGCGAAAAAGGCGAGGCAACACCGGGAGGCACTGAAGAACTCAACGCAGTGGTGAAGACACTCGCTGAAGTCGGAAATTATTGGATGAAGGATCCCTCGCGCGCCATAGAAGCTCAGACCAAGCTCTGGTCCGGATACATGAACATCTGGAACTCCACACTCCACCGCATGGCTGGTGAAGAACAAGATCCGGTCGTCGCCCCCTCAACTACTGATAAACGCTTTAGAGACAGCCAATGGGACGACAATAATTTCTTTGACTTCGTCAAGCAAATGTATCTGCAAACAAGCAACTGGGCTGAAGACCTGGTAGAATACGCAGACGAACTGGATGATCATACACGCCACAAAGCAGGCTTTTATGTAAAACAAATCGCCAATGCCATGTCGCCCTCCAATTTTATTCTTACCAACCCCGAGCTGTTGCGAGAAACCATGTCGTCCAACGCCGGCAATCTGGTGAAGGGCATGAAGTTGCTTGCCGAAGACATTAAAGCCGGTCACGGAGACCTGCGCATCCGCCAGACAGACCCAGACGGGTTTGAAGTTGGCGTGAATGTCGCCGTCACACCTGGCAAGGTCGTAGAGCAGAACGATGTCTGTCAGCTGATCCAGTATACACCAACAACCGAAACAGTTCTCAAACGTCCACTACTCATTGTTCCACCCTGGATCAACAAGTATTACATCCTTGATCTCAACAAGGAAAAATCATTCATCAGATGGGCAGCAGATCAGGGCCATACTGTTTTCGTGGTCTCATGGGTCAACCCGGATGAAACACAGGCTCAAAAGAGCTTTGAACATTATATGCGGGACGGCATTCTCAACTCGCTGGAACGTATTCGCAAAACCACCCGACAAACGACAGTTAACGCCATTGGGTACTGCGTCGGCGGCACCCTGCTGGCCGCCACCCTCGCCTATCTGGCAAAGATCGGTGAACAAGATCGCATTGCATCAGCAACCTTCCTGACCACTCAGGTGGATTTCACCCACGCGGGCGATCTGAAGGTGTTTGTGGACGAAGAGCAGATTGAAATTCTTGAGCATCGCATGGATCAAAAAGGATATCTGGACGGCTCTAAAATGGCGACGGCCTTTAACATGCTGCGCTCCAACGATCTTATATGGCCCTATGTGGTCAATAATTACCTGCGCGGAAAAGATCCTTTCCCATTTGATCTGCTTTATTGGAATGCGGACAGCACACGCATGCCGGCCGCCAATCATTCCTACTACTTGCGCAACTGCTACCAAAAGAATGCACTGGCGAATGGCGAGATGGAACTGGCCAGCGAAAACCTTGATCTGAACGACGTCCGGATCCCGATCTATAATCTGGCCACAAAAGAAGACCACATTGCACCTGCAAAATCCGTCTTCAAAGGCTGCGCTTGTTTCGGTGGTCCCGTTGAGTACGTTCTGAGTGGTTCAGGGCACATCGCCGGTGTCATCAACCCGCCATCCAAAAAGAAATACCAATACTGGACCGGAAGCAAGCCGGAAGGTGCCCTGGAAGACTGGATGCAAGATGCATCTGAAACCCAGGGGTCATGGTGGCCACACTGGCAAAAATGGATTACAGCTCAGGATGATAATAAGGTAAAATCGCGCATACCGGGCGCACATCGCACAAAAATTCTGGAGGATGCTCCAGGCAGTTATGTTAAGGTACGCATATAAAGAGAACATATAGTGAGTCTGCTCAACACCACGTTGTTCTCACGAAATGAATGGAGGAGAAGGTGGCAGGAGACCCTAAGCTATCACAAGTGCAACCACGCAAGATCGGCGGCTGGGATCCTCGACATGTCCAGCACCTGAATACCCAAAGCGCAGCACTCACGCGCATGAGCAAACCTAAGAATCTGCTTGTCCGAGCGCTCGTACTACCTGCATTGTTAACCCCCTTATGGTATCAACCAGTACTCGGCTGGTTCTGGGCATTAGCCCTGTCACTCGCAGCGGTTGCATGGGTATGGGTCACCCCCCCGTTTGGCAAAAAAGCAATCGGCGCACAAACTTGGCTGCAAAAAGCGATGTTGGGTGAGCGAATGTGGCTGAATCGGCTGTTCGTTCCTGTTCCAACTCCTTATCACCAAAAAGCGCTCACCCTTCTTGTCATCGGGCTGATCGCAACCGGCATAGCAATCTGGGCAGCGACCACAAACAATCTACCACTCATGCTTACAGGTGGAATCCTCGTCTACCTTGCAAAGATCGCCTCTCTTTTTGTGATGGTAGAGGTCTTCGAGCAATTGAAAAATGCCCATCCTCTCTACAAAAGCTGGCGTAACATTCCAGTCAACGACAACAGCCTGAAAGCAAAAGCAGGTTAAGGATCAGTCAGACCAACAAAGGTTCATTATAATCGTGCTGCTTTGCGAAGACGAAAGACACACGGTCCAGTATTGCTAAGGCGCTCTGTAAATCTTGCGCAGTGAACCCTGAGAAATCGCCCACAAACACTCAGGTTTCCCTTATCCAAAACGGTAGGTTCAGGACAATATGACCGGGCTTTACTTGCTAAAATCCAATCAGATCGTACAAGAGTTTCAGATTCAGAATGATAACAATCCCGGCAATGATGTAGACAATCACCGTCAGCCAGTAAGGGCTGATGAACTCTCCCATTTTCTTCTTGTCAGAGGTAAACATTACCAGTGGCACAACAGCGAATGGCAGTTGCAAACTCAGCACGACTTGCGACAGGATAAGTAGCTTGCCAATCTCTTCAGGACCCAACAGGACAATAACCCCAATAGCTGGCAGAATTGCAAATCCGCGCGTGATAATACGGCGAACCCATGGTGTAATTTTTAGGTTTATGAAACCTTCCATAACTATCTGCCCAGCCATGGTGGCGGTGACGGTTGAGCTGAGGCCACTGGCCAGCAAAGCTACACTAAACAGAATGGGGGCAAGCCAGGACCCCAACAAAGGAGTGAGCAGGCCTTGCGCGATCACTAAATCCTCCACGCCGTAATTTCCCGAGCGATTGAATGTTGCTGCGGCAAGAATGAGGATCGAAGCGTTGATGAGCATAGCCAGACACAAGGCAATTGACGAATCCATTGTGGCAAAGCTGATGGCTTCATGGCGCTCTTCTGGACTGTTGCCATATGCCCGTGTCTGCACAATACCAGAATGTAGATACAGGTTATGCGGCATTACGGTCGCTCCGATGATGCCAAGCGCCAGATATAGCATTTGTGGGTTGGAAACAATGCTCACTGTTGGTGCAAAACCAAGAATAACATTGCTCCAGTCTGGTTTAGCCAACACCAGCTGCATCACAAAGCAAAAGGAGATCACACCGAGTAGCACAAGGATGAAGGCCTCTATCCAGCGAAAACCGATATTCTGAAGAAAGAGAACAAAGAAAACATCCAGCGCTGTGACAATCACACCAATTTCCAAAGGCAATCCAAACAACAGATTGAGACCAATAGCGGTCCCGATCACCTCAGCTAAATCAGTCGCGATAATTGCTAGCTCAGCGAGCAACCACAGCAGAATGGAAAACCAGGCAGGAAAAGCATCTCTGCATGCCTGAGCAAGGTCCCTGCCCGTGCCCACAGCTAATCGCACACACAAAGATTGCAGGATGATAGCCATGACGCTGGAAAGCAATACGATGCTTAAAAGTGTATACCCAAACGACGAACCACCCGCGATGGAAGTTGCCCAGTTCCCAGGATCCATATAGCCAACAGCTACCAGATACCCGGGACCTGCAAACGTCAGGAATTTCCGGAAACGGGATGCATCCTCTTTACTAACCGTGATGGAGCGAAAAACTTCCTCCATTGATACCCGGCAGCCTTCCCGGCTCCAATGACCTGAAAATCCGAGTGATGATGACGTTTCATTGTTCTCTGCTTCGGTCATTATTACTACGCAAATAACGGAATTAATTGAATTCATTTAATGCATCTAATTCGCAATAGCAATAAAAATATATATCAATCCCTTCCCATAACTCTTTACCTTGAGATGATTGATACAACGCAGCTAAAGGCACTTAGCACCGCTTCGAACCTCAAAAAAACGCGCAACCGCTCCTGTTGGGCTCACAAAAAGAGGCGAATAAACACAAAGCTGAACACTACTGAGATAGACTGGTCGTACGGTCAGATTTCATTTGAGTGCCGGGTAAATGAGCAATTTTCATGGTCAGATGTATTTAGACCAAACCTGCCTGCAACCACAACATGGGCAGTCAATTGCAACTGCAAAAGGGGACATAAAGTTGATAAACTGTTTACCAACCTCAAAGACCAGCGACTGGTCACAATGCCCCTGATCACTCCCTCAACACATTCAGGTTAACAATCGATATCACTGTAACTGTTATTTATGGCTTTGAGTTTCGAGGTGGAGCGTGTTTCGTTTGATGTATCTCAATCATACGACAAGAATTTGCCCAACAAAGATGTTCGAGCGAGATGCGTGAGTTTAAATGAACAGCACTTGCTCCAAGAACCCGGAACAACTATCAGGTCCAACCACAAAGTGAGAGAGCCAAAACACAAAAAGGGCCGCCGAATGGCAGCCCTTTCTGTAAAACTGTTTCCAGTATCGCGTATCAACGCTTGGAGAACTGGAATGAACGACGAGCTTTACGCTTACCGTACTTCTTACGTTCAACAACACGGCTATCTCGAGTAAGAAAGCCTTCTTTTTTCAGAACCGGACGCAATGCCGGCTCGTAAAAAGTAAGTGCTTTAGAGATACCGTGACGAACTGCACCAGCCTGGCCGGAAAGACCGCCACCAGCAACAGTTACGTTGATGTCGTACTGGCCGTCACGCTCTGTGAGCATGATTGGCTGACGCAGGATCAGCTGAAGTACTGGACGAGCGAAATACTCAGCGTACTCTTTGCCGTTTACAACGATTTTGCCGGTACCTGGCTTGATCCATACACGTGCGATAGCGTCTTTACGCTTACCGGTTGCGTATGCACGGCCTTGCGCGTCGAGCTTCTGAACATGTACAGGAGATTCGTTCTCGGCAGGGGCGATTGCGCCGCCCAGTTCCTCAAGGGACTGTAGCTCAGACATAATTACCCCCTCTTCGCGTTCTTAGGATTCATGGCTTTAACGTCGACCACTACCGGAGACTGACCATCATGCGGATGTTCTGCAGCAGCATAAACACGCAGGTTACGCAGCTGTGCACGAGAAAGAGGTCCGCCTGGCATCATGCGCTGGATAGCCTTTTCCAGAACGCGCTCTGGGAAACGACCTTCGATCAGCTGACGCGCTGTGCGCTCTTTGATACCGCCAGGATAACCAGTGTGCCAGTAGTACTTCTTATCCTGATATTTTTTACCAGTCAGTACAACTTTGTCTGCATTGATAACGATTACGTTGTCGCCATCGTCAATATGGGGGGTGTAGGTCGGCTTGTGCTTGCCGCGCAGACGGTTTGCGATGAATGCTGCCAGACGGCCAACAACAACGCCTTCTGCGTCGATCAAGATCCACTTCTTGTCGACCTCAGCCACTTTAGTGGAATGAGTCTTCATAAGATCTACCGTAGTTTTGACGGTTAAAATTCCTGGGAGAAATTCGCTCAGGCCCGAAAGAGCAGCTAAACGTAATAGCTCCGTGCAGGTACGGGTAGATACGCGAGCTTGAGCATAACGTCAAGGGCAAAAAAATGCACACCTATGAAATTTATCAACAAAATCAATATGATATGAAATAGGTATTATAATACCACAATTTTACCGTATGAAACTGAGGTTTATGTGCCTCAGGAGACCCCTGCAGCCCGTGCAGCAGCCAAAATGATGTCATCCACCTGCAACTCATAGAAGACCCAGTTGGCGCTATAGCAACTGACATAATACCCAAGACCCGTGAGAGCCACACGATATTCGCGCAAATTGATGGGCATGAAATGAACCGGATAGAAAAATCGCCAGCGGCTGCGGGCCAGGCGTGTTGTCAGGGTCGCATTTGCCAGCAAAAGATTGAAAAATACCAGACTCACGAAAACGATTGGATCGCCCATGAAAGCCGTATCCTGATAGAACATCGTATCCCGGAATTCAGTAAAGACCCGCGGCTCACTAATCACATAAAGATCAAAGAACGCGGGAACAGCCAGAATGAAGAAAATATTCAGCGCCAGAAAGCCAATATAGCTTATCGTAGCGAGCAGCGTTCCTAACCGGAGTGGCACCAGCAGGAAGTCAAAAATGAAACCGAAAAACGTACGATAGAACACAAGCCCGCTCCCCTACACGCCGTCTTCTCAGGTCTCCCATCCATCAAAATACGGCCTTTGGCTTTAGCCCCTGAATTTTAAGTGATTTTTTGCTTCAGGATCAACCGGAAATTCAACTTTAAGGGATATTTAATTCAAAACTTCAACAAGATGAGAGTTTTAGGCATTTCAACGCAGTACATTCCTGTGGAGCACCTGGCCCATGCACTGGATAACATGGGGGAGCACCTTTCCGTGCGCAAGTCGTTGAATCAATTGCTCAGTCCAAAATGTAATTTTTCTGAAGTAAGAGATTTACAGAATGCCCTCTGTGTCAGGGAAGTTGTCCGCTCTCTCATTTTTCTCTATTTTCTGAAGAGGGTGATACAGGAAGATGTAGTGGGTTATTCAGCGGAAAGAAAAGCGGCAGTACTCAAGCGTATGCAGCCGCCTGACAGCATAA
>CANNAV010000041.1 GCA_947502585.1 uncultured Pseudovibrio sp. | reverse complement strand
ACCGCGTTCGCGTTTCTTCTGCGACGGTGGGCGAGGGTCCAGATCAATGCGAGACCCGGTACCCGGGCTAAATCCGGCTTTGGCAGCGGCGATACTTTGTCGGTGGTGACTACGAAATTTCGTATAATCCTCGTGCTGTCGGTCAGTGATAAAACTGCCAGGCATCCGAACCTCTTTTCACCGTTAGAGTCGGATAACCTGACCATTTGTCATCACCAGTCGCACGGATAAAATCCGCGAGAGAATTTGGGAGTGGTCTCAGCCGGGCTACGCCCGACTTCAACTACTCCCAAATTCCCACCTTCAATGTCGCGGACTTTCACGAGCGGAGTCGCTGGACCAGACAGGTCAGGTTGTTCTCAATGTATCGAAGAAGGCTTTCCAGCTTCTCCGGAAGGGCCGCGGATTCAACTCGCCAGTGCAACATAGAAACTCCACATATGCGGCGCTTATTTCAGCGCTCTGGGATGAGAAGAAATCAAGTCAGGACCAGCTTTACTTGAGTATATCGAACATGCGCTCGAGTTGCTTTTCCACATTCAGCTGGCCTGCATCAAGAACCTGAAACATTCCATTGCTGTGAATGCCTTCAACAGCCAGATATACTAGGGTTGCCAGCTCAGGGTCTTCTGACTCGTCCTTAATACGCGCGTACATGCCTTTGTGGAAGACGCGGACAGGATCAAGCAGGCTCGGGTCATCTGCAATGGCAGCGAGCATACTGGAGGCTGCTTTGTTGTTTTCTTTGAACGTCCTCCAAAGCCCCTTCAGGAAAGCCCGCATCAGCTTATGGCGGTAGGGATCATCAGCAAGCTTGAGCTCTTCAGTGGCAATGTTATCGCGCGTACCGTCTATATGGTACTGCACCATGGAGCGGATGAGGGCTTGTTTGCTTGGGAAATTATAGAGTAGCCCCCCTTTGGAAACGCCTGCATGCCTGGCGATTGCATCCAGGGAAAACTGTCCACTGCCTTGTGCTTGCACATAATCGACGGCCGCCTCAAGGATGCGATGCTGAGTTCTGCTGGCTTTGGTCGTGCCCTTCACAATATGTCCCTTGCTCAGTTCTATGCGTGTTCGCAGAAAAGTTTATCTATATAAGCGCAGATCTGCGATCTTTCGCAAGTATAGTTCATAACAGACAACTTTGCGAGGCCAGGTCACCACCGACAACACGAAACTTATGATGTGAAAACAATGATGTTAGTAAAACCAGATCAATTAGCCTTGAATGAGGCAGCGGGCATTTTTAAGAAGTGATTTGCTGTGAAATGGGTGAGGAAGAACGTTAGGGAACCCTGGATCAAACCATGGAGAAAATTGGCCTGGCGCAAAATAAAAGGCCTGACTGTGCCTGGCAATTGCCAGCGCACATCAGGCCAATTATGTGGCAGTCACAACATTCATTCAGCTGATGCTGAAACAGAATCCGGAGCCCGTAAATCGTACAGATCAGGCAAGCTCAATCTGGGAAGCCTGCAAACCGCGGCCACGACGGTCTTCTTCAGCAACGAAAGTGATCGCTGCACCTTCAGCAGGAACTGCGATGCCGGAGCGTTCGAAAGCAGTGATGTGAACAAAGATGTCTTTGGAACCGTCAGCTGGAGTAACGAAGCCGTAGCCTTTGTCGTGGTTGAAGAATTTGAGGGTACCGTCTTGTCGCATGGAAACGTCCTTTAAGCCAAAAAAGTCAACTCGCCTAGTTTAAGGCGGGTCAGTCGTGACGAGCAATGTAATCAAAGGCAGAAAAGAACATTGTTCCGATATATGCACCGCAACATTGCCAGCCGTGTCTCTAATAACATCCCGAAGTCATAAGCGCTGAGTTCTCATTCTATCTAAAAGAAATCAGTCCTAATGGTTGATATAGTGAGGCGGGATATATGTCGCCCCTCTAATACTACGGGATAAGCAAATCTCTTAGCTCGCTCGTCCCTACCGATGTAATTGCTCCTTAATAAATCCACAAGGTGCAATTTAAAAAAAGAGCCTGATTGAGGCATTATGTTCCCCTTAAACGGCCCACAATTCCCTTAGGGAACCAGTAAATACTACAGATAAACAACATTCCCAACCACAGCAGCCAGCGTTCAGGCGAAACCACCTCTGACACTATAGGCAGACTACCCAGCGATTCCTGAAGGAGACCCAGCAGGTTCTGCAGATAAGACTGTGTAAGAAGGAACAATACAGTCCCGATGACGGCGCCGTACATGCTCCCCATTCCGCCAATCACAACCATCAACAGAATGTCCACCATTATATCCATCGAAAGTGTTGTTGCTGGTCCCGTATAGCGCAGCCAGAGGGCCATCAGCGATCCGGCAAGTGCAGCCATCACCGCGGACAAAATCGACGCCGCACTGCGATACCGAACAACCTTATATCCAATAGCTTCCGCCCGGAACGCATTCTCCCGAATGGCTTGCAGGACACAGCCAAATGGAGAGTTCACCATACGCAGCAAAATAAGAAACAGACCCAGGCTGCTGAAGAAGACCACATAGTACGTGATCAACTTGCCATTAAGGCGGACCCCGGACAGTTTTTCCTTCACCAGCCTGAACCCAGGCGTCATCTCCCGCGGAATACGATAGCTCAGCCCGTCCTCACCGCCAGTGAAACCGGAAAGTTGTGAGACCAGCACCATAAACGCACTTGCCACAGCCAGTGTCATCATGGCAAAAAAGATCGCCCTGACCCGCAGCGAGAACAGCGCAATTACGAATGCAAGTGCTCCGGCAAACAGCGCACCGCACACAGTGCCAACAACAATCGCGCTGTAAGATGGACCCATGTTCACCAGCGCAAGCGCTGTCCCGTAAGCCCCGATGCCAAAGAACATGGTATGCGCGAATGACACAACACCCGTGTACCCCAGCAACAGATCATAACTGGCCACCAGCACAATGAAGATGCAGATGCGGGCGGCTGTATCCAAGGAACGCGTACCGGGAAACAAAAAGGGCGCAAACAGCAAACCAAACAAAATCAGCAGCAAGACTGCACTGAGCGTTTTGCTGCGTGGACGGTCACCGGAAAGGAGCTTCATAACTATCAGACAAACTCCTCAATGCGTTTTGACAACAGGGTAAAGCCCCTGAGGCCGCCACATCAGCACGGCGCCCATCAGCAGGATCGTTGAAACCAGAGCCAGCTTTGGGATCAGGAAACCAGTGTAGTTGGTGAGCAAACCCACCAGCATCGCCCCGATAAAGCAGCCCTCAATGGACCCAGGCCCGCCGATGATCACCACGATGAAAACGGAGATCATCACGCCAGCCCCCATATGAACCGTAATGGTTTCCTGATACATGCCCCACATCACACCGCCGAGACCAGCCAGCGCACAGCCCACCATAAAGACCGTCAGAAACAGCTTCCGTAGCTGATACCCCAACGCTTCCACCATTTCGCCATTTTGAACGCCTGCCCGCACCAGCAGCCCAATACGCGTCCGGTTCAGAACCAGCCGCATAGCCACAAACAAGGCCAGGCCAATTGCAATGGCGAGCACGCGGTACTTCTCGACGGCAGCACCGAGCACAACAAAGGATCCCTGAAATGCAGTGGGCCGTACCAACACAACTTCATCCGGTCCCCAGATTACATAGATCAGTTGCTGTGTTACAATCAGTCCGCCCATGGTCACCAGGATCTGCTTCAGGTGCTGACCATAAACCGGCTTCACAATCAGCCGCTCAAAGCCATAGCCAGCCAGCCCGGTCACCAGCATGGCGAACGCAATGGCCAGAAAAACAGCGCCTAAATTCATCGTAATGCCAGGGTTCTCTATCCAGCTGCCGAGCAGGCCCAGTATAGTGAAGCCCGCAAAAGCTCCAAGCGAGATAAACGCCCCATGCCCGAAGTTGATCACGTCCATCAGACCGAATATCACAGTAAGACCGGACGCCATGATGAAAATCATCATCCCCATGGCAAACCCCGCTGCTGTCAGCGTCAACCATGTGGAACCTGACCCAATCGCCAGCAGACCGGTCAGCATCAATACAGGAACAAGAAACAGCGGCGCCTTAGCATCGATAACCTGAGAAAGAGAAGGGCGCTCGATGCGTGGTTTAAACAGGTTGTTGCTCATTGGTGCGCCTCAAGTGAAAGTCCCATCAACCGCTCCTGCAACTTTTTATCAACTGCCAGCTCCGCCATCTCACCGGAATAAACAACCCGCCCATCATCCATAACGGCCACAGTGTCTCCGACCGCTCGTGCCATGGAAAAGTTCTGCTCAACCAGCAAAATTGTGGTCTGCATCTCTTTCAGTTCTTTCAATGCAGCAATCATCGCGTTGATGATCGCAGGAGCAAGTCCCTTGGTCGGCTCATCAATCAGGATTAACTTACGCGGCTCAATAATCGCGCGAGCCACCGCCAGCATCTGCTTTTGCCCGCCGGAAAGGTTGCCAGCCGTGCTTTGCCAGAATGTCCTGAGGGGAGGGAACAGGCCAAAAATCCATCCCAGCCGCGCCTCATCAATGGCACCGCTCCGTGCAGACAGCAGTATGTTTTCATGAACCGTCAGGTCGGTGAAAATTCCTATGTCTTCAGGCACAAATGCAATCTGGCGCCTGGCAATGGCAGGTGTGGTTTCTTTCTGGATTTCTGTTCCATCAAACCGGATCGTACCTTGCGAGGCTTGCCACAACCCGATGATGGTCCGCAGCGTTGTTGTCTTGCCCGCACCATTTCGTCCCAGCAGAACAGTCACGCCTCCACGTGGGACCTCCAGGTCAACGCCCTGCAAAATGTGATAGGGGCCAATATACGTATGAACGCCGTTCAGGCTGAGAAGAGCATCAGACATGCGCACCCTCTGTTTTCTCATCAGGTGCAACGCCCAGATAGGCCTGCTGCACGACAGGAGAGGCAATCACTTCAGCAGGGTCTCCATCGGCCACCAGCTCTCCGTTGTGCAGCACGACAATGCGGTCAGCCAGTGAGCGGATTACATCCATCTTGTGCTCAACCAGCAAAAGCGTGCGGTCCTTATCCTGCTTCAGGTCACTGATCAGGTCCAGCACAAACGGCACCTCATCAACGCTCATCCCCGCCGTTGGCTCATCAAACATCAGCACCTGCGGACCAATGGCAATCATCAGGGCCACCTCCAGCTTGCGCTGGTCTCCATGTGACAGCTCAGAGGTGATCTGCCCGGCCTTATCCAGCAGGTGCACCTTCGCAAGGATTTGCTCTGCCCGTTCAATCAGCTCCACATGGCTGTCCGCCATGGAAAACAAATCCATCCCCATCGGCTGATGTGCCTGAACTGCCAATCGTGCATTCTCCCGAACGCTCAGGCCGGGAAACAGACTGGTCATCTGAAACGCCCGCCCGATGCCCCGCAGGGTTCTGTCGGCAACAGACAGACGTGTGATGTCTTCGCCATTAAACCGGACATAACCGGCACTGGCAGATAGCTGGCCGGAAATCAGGTCGAAGTAGGTAGTCTTGCCTGCACCATTCGGCCCCACAACGGCAGTCAGTGTCCCGCGGTGAAAACTGCAAGAAACTGCATCAACAGCCACATGACCACCAAAACGAATGGTCAGGTCATGCGTACTCAGAACCGGCTTCTCGTCTTTCTGCAATTCCAAAGACTTTGTCCTTTATGAGAGTTCACTCTGGGCACGAATGCTTGGGTTCGCCCGCGCTTTACGCCGTGCCCAGAGGATGAAAAGGAAGGCGCAGCCATACATGGTTATGCCGTATATTCCGGAGGCCAGACTATACGGCGACAACCCTTCGCCGTTCATTGTTATCAAAGCTCCAACCGTGATCCCAAGCGTTGCATTCTGGACGCCTACCTCCATGGCAATCGCTACACTGTCAGGATGCGAGAGCTTCATCAGCTTTGCGCCGCCATATCCAATCAGCAGCATCACCACATTCAGCAGAATAAGGACTGGCCCCAGCTCCAGAATGTTGCCAGTCAGCACCGACCAGTTGGTGGCGATCACGCCAAACACGATCACAACAAACAGCACGGAGGCCAAAGCCGACACCGCTTTGGAAATTGCAGTGCTAAACGACGGCGCCATATGATTGACAATAACGCCAATAGCAACGGGAACAGCTGTAATCAGCGCCATGGAAATGCCAATGGACGTCACATCAATCCTAGGCATGGCCGCTCCAAGGAAATGGTTTGCTGCTGCCGCTGAAAAAACCGGCACCGTCAGCACACACATCACACTGGTTACTGCCGTGAGCGACACTGCCAGCGCAACAGACCCGCCGCTGAACCGCGTCAGCATGTTGGAAGTGACGCCCCCCGGTGCGAAGGCAAGCAGCATGACGCCAAACGCCATGGCAGGTTCAAGCTCGACCACCTGCAAAATGAGAAAGGCAATAACGGGCAACACCAGCAACTGCCCTAACATTCCAATGCTAAACGCCCTCGGCATCTGCACCACGCGTTTAAAGTCCTGCAGTGTAAGGGAGATCCCAAGGGAGAACATAATGAACGCCAGCGAAAGCGGCAAAAACAACTTTAAGAAAATGTCCATGGTCTCGTACTTCGTTTTCTGAGGCTCTGATAATCCGTGAGCGGGGCAATCTGCAACTGAGGATGAGGTCAGCAATCCTGCAGAAAGCACTGACGGTTCCAAAGCGTTATCTTTTGGGATTTTTAAGAGGAAGCAAATGGCCCGCTCCCTCTCGGAGCTACGTGAACCGGGACCTATTGGTTCTGAACCGGGATATCCATGTCCCCAATTTTGAGTTCACGCACCAGCTCAGGAATGCCCCAACTAACCTCCGGGTCCACACGGATTTTGAAGTGATACATGGATTGCAAGGCCTGATGATCCTCAGCGCGGAATTTCATCAGCCCCTTCGGCCCTTCAAACTCCATACCTTCCATGGCGGAGATCAACTCTTCCGTGTCCGTGGAGCCAGCTTTACGGATCGCCTCGACAGCAGCAATGCCAGCCACCATACCACCTGCCGTAAAGAAATCCGGCGGTGAGCTGTAACGAGCCTTATGCTCCTTCACCAGCCAGTCATTCACGGGATTCTGCGGGATCCCGTAATAATAGTAGGTCGCGCCTTCCATGCCTGGCATAGCTTTATAGGCCTTCAGGGCCGCCAGAATATTACCGCCCGTTGCGATCTCGATTCCATGACGTTCCGGGTTCATCGCGTGGATCTTCGCCAGCGGGTTTCCGCCACCAGCCCAGATAACAAACAGGAACTTCCGGCCTTGCCTGTTCTTCAGAGCCTCAAAAATACGCTGGGCACTTGCGGTGAAATCCCTCGTGTCCGTCGGGGCGTACTCCTCAAACACCAGCCTGGCATCGGTCTTTTCAATCGCATTGCGGAAAGCAGCCACACCATCACGCCCAAACGCATAATCCTGCGCCAGCGTGGCAATAGACGCACCGTCCTGCCCAAGAGCAACTGCATTCGCAATCGCATCCTGTGAGGAGTTTCGTGATGTGCGGAAGATGTAGCGGTTGAAATTGGCGCCAGTGATGCTGTCAGCAACGGCAGGCTCTACGATCAGCAGCTTCTCGTAGTCCTCAGCAATCGGGAGCATGGCCAATGCAACGCCAGAGGAGACCGGCCCAATTGCCAGATCAACTTGATCATCGCCATAAGCTTCGTCCAGCATGGCTCTCCCGATATCGGGCTTGAGCTGGCTGTCTTTTTCGATGACATCAATTCTGCGGCCATCAATTTCCATTGTACCGCCCGTGGCGTATTCCAGACCCATCATCAAGCCCACATGAGATTGCCTGGCATAGGCCTCAAGGGGACCGGTTTTCCCATAAACATGTGCAATCCTGATTGGCTCTTCCGCAGAGGAATTACCTGATGAAAAAGAAAGCGCACACGCGCTTGCCGCTAGGCTAACTGCCGCGGCCCTAAGTAATTTATGCATAATGAAGCCCCTCCCCTGTTGTCCCCGGTCCTTCTAAAACGCAAACACCTTATCAAAATATTCTGCAAGCCTTCCCATAAACAACGTAAATATAGTTGACGCATGTATTCATAAAGGAGTCAATGATTCCAGAATGATTATAATTATTAAGGTTTGATTTGGCCTAATGTATTTGCCCTTATGGAAAATTAGTGTCATGTTTCCGTACTTTTATATCGTAAAATCTGTTTTCAATATTTGCTGATCAGTCCGGTATTTACGATTACTCATTTCAATACCGGATAATGGGGATACTTTCATGTCTTACTCTAAGGTATTGTGACTACACCTGGTTCTACTGCGACAGTTGATGGGCGCACACCATGAAAAAACCGCATTTCGCCATGTTTACACCCCAGTTAACCGTTGGGCCGCGCCTCTGTGCAGGTGTGCCAGCTAAGTGTTTGTTCACCATCTCTGACAACCTGATGATAACAAGATCCTGATACCTTCAATAGCAACAAGAACATCGGTTTAACAGGGTGTCATCCAGTACTGATTGCTTTGCAATCAGTACTGCTGAAATAACAAGAAGTTCCGATAAGGGATCATCTGCATATCACTATGCGGACAACTGAAGGGCGACCCGTTTCCATTGCCTGGTGGGTCCTCCTTGTTTCAAGGCAGGTTGTCTTGCCCCGACAATTTTAAAGGCCGCACCTCCCCTCCCAATCGGCCTTTTTATGCCTGCTTTGTTTGGCACCGAGGTATCCTCCCACCTCGGTGCCTTTTTTATGAGTGGGTGCTCGGCTTAAGCAACTTCTTCAGCTGGTGAGGCAACCTACTCAAAGCCGTCATCGATCCAGCCAGTCATACCGCCCAACATAATCTTCACTGGACGTCCCAAGCGGGAGAGGTTAAAGGCTGCCTTGTCTGCCCCGTTGCAATGCGGCCCAGCGCAATAGACGACAAACACTGTGTCCATCGGCCACTTGGCAAGGTTCTCTTCGGTCAGATCACGGTGGTGCAAACAGATTGCACCAACCACGTGCCCTTTCGCAAAGCGGGCGGCTCCGCGAACATCAAGCAAAACAAACTCTGCAGTGCCATCTGCCAGATCTGCCTGTACATCCGAGCAGTCTGTCTCGAACTGCAGGATTGAACGGATATGCGAGAGTGCCAGCTTTGGGTCCGCTGGGGAATATTCGAGTGCGCGTGAGGACATGTACGTCTCCAAATCTGCAAGGATGCTCTCAATTAGGGATAGGAGCACCAAAAACACCTATTTTAAAGCAGCTTGCATGAGGAGTGTCTCGGCAAGCTGTCTTGGGTGATGACAGGATTTTCGCCTGCCCATGCAATCTGAAGAATTTCTCGGTTGCGAAAAACTGGCTCAAATGACTATATTCGTAAAAAATCCGCCAATCTCTTTCGAGTTGAATTTTCCGATGGTCCAGTCCACCTCTCTCAACCCAGAAGGCCCGCTCGTTGCAACGCTCATCTATGATGGCTTATGCACGTTTGAATTCGGTCAGGCCTACGAGCTGTTCGGTCTTCCAAGACCAGAGCTTGGTGCAAACTGGTACAGGTACGAGACGGTCGCTATCGAAGACGGGCCTATCCGAGCGGCAGGTGGTCTGGAGATCAAGGCAAAAAAGTCGCTGGATGCGCTGGAACGCGCTGATATCATCCTTATCCCCGGCTGGCGTGGCATCGAAACTCCGGTGCCTGAGGACCTGATCGAAGCTCTGTGCAAAGCCTACAATCGCGGGGCCCGTGTTGCCTCCATCTGCTCCGGCGCTTTCGTTCTGGCGCAATCTGGCCTGCTCAATGGCCGAACTGCCACCACCCACTGGCGCTATGCCAAAGCTCTGCAAAGTGAGTTCCCCTCCATCAACGTGGAAGAAGACCGCCTTTACTCAGAAGCTGACAGGGTGTTCACCTCCGCAGGCAGTGCTGCAGGCATTGACCTCGCGCTCCACATCACCCGGCAGGACTACGGCTCGCAGATCGCCAACAGCGTTGCCAAACGACTGGTCGCGCCCCCGTTTAGGGAAGGAACGCAAACCCAGTTTGCAGAGCAGCCTGTACCAGATGAACGGGAAAGCAAACGCTTCGCCTCGCTTTTTGAGGAGCTGGAGAAAAAGCGTGCCTACACCATGTCCGTGCCAGAAATGGCAGGCCTGATGGGCATGAGCCAACGCACATTCATTCGCAAGTTCTCAAAGGTAACCGGGCTGGCTCCCGCCGAGTGGCGCCGCGCCAAACAGCTGGAAACGGCAACGCACCTGCTGGAGGCCAAGGAAACCATAGATATGGAGAGGCTCTCCCACCTCTGCGGGTTCGGCTCAGCAGCAACCTTGCGGCATCACTTCAGAAGCAAATACGGCACCACACCAACAGCCTACAGACGTCAGTTTCAAACCCGTCAGACCTGAAGGTACGCCTTGATGCCAAGTGCAGCTGAGCGGCCTGTTGCAAACACGGCCTGCAGCAGATAACCACCTGTCGGTGCTTCCCAGTCCAGCATCTCACCCGCCACAAACACACCTGGCAGTTTGCTCAGCATGTAGTGTTCGTCAATCTCATCAAACGATATCCCACCAGCGCTGGAGATTGCCCGGTCAATAGGCCGTGGCGCTGTCAGCTGCACCGGCAATGCCTTGATACGCACCGCCAGTTCATCAGCCTCAATCGGAAGTGGCCCGGCTTCCCGCATCAAAGCGATAGCGGCAGCAGGCAGACCAGTCGCCTTGCGCAGGTAGTTGCTCACGGATTGCTTGCCACGTGGCCGCGCCAGCTTGGCCGAAAGCTTGTCAGCGGAAACGTCCGGCTTCAGATCAATCTCAATCTGAGCCTCCCCTGTTGCAAGGATTGTATCGCGCAGATCAGCTGAGAGCGCATAAATCACGCCGCCTTCAATGCCAGAGGCGTCCAGCATAGCATCCCCAACAACATGGCGCTCGCCGTGGGACACGGCAATCTTCTTCAGTGGGGTGCCTTTGTAGCGGTCCTTGAAGTGATCAGAAAACGCAACCTCAAACCCGCAATTGGCAGGGAGCAGCTCTTTCACCTCAATCTGCTTTCCACGCAAAACTGAAACCCATGCTCCATCAGACCCAAGCCTCGCCCAGGAACCTCCGCCAAGCGCCAGCAGGATCGCGTCAAACGCCTGTGCTTCAACCGGCTCATTGCTTTTTTGAAGCAGCACCCCACCAGTTTCATCAAACCCGTGCCAACGAGTGTTGGAGTGCAGTGTCACGGCGTGCTGATCAAGCAGTTTCAGCCAGTTACGCAACACAGGAGAGGCCTTGAAGCTCTCAGGAAATACCTTGCCACTGGAGCCCTCAAAAGTCGTCTCACCCAGCCCCGCGCTCCATTCCCGAAGAGCCGCTGGAGGAAAGTCCCGTACCGACTGCAGTAACTTTGTATGGGCAGGACGATAGCGTCGCAAAAAAACCTCTGGATCTTCACTGTGGGTCAGATTGAGACCACCAAGACCAGCCATCAAAAACTTGCGGGCGGGGGAAGGACGTTGATCAAAGAGGCTCACGCGCACTCCGGCTTCTGCCAGATGTTGAGCAGCAAACAGCCCGGCAGGGCCGGCTCCGATGATTGCAACGTGCTTTGTCAAAGATCCATCCATTCTGCTTTTGGTCATTGACGCAACAGCCAATAATATTCACAGCTCTAATGCCTTTGTTTTCCGCTAATTACAAGCGTGAATAGCACCCCCCCACAGATGCAGCCGAGGAAAAATCAGGGACTTTTACCCTTTTAAAGAGGCCCCCCGATTTTAGAAGGAAGACTTCTGAGGAGTGTACAGTCCCCGCACTTCCGGCTTTGCTGAATACAAACAGTAAAGTGAGGGCCACGTTGAGAACTGCAATCGTAATGCCGCGTAACATGCATTTTTGCCAGTCTCGAGCCACGTCAATCGACCTGTGCGCTCATGATCTTGCGCTTCATAGCCAGAATAAAAGCAACCTGCGTATATTTGCAGGTGGTGAGGAGGACCTGTTTGAAGATATTGATGTTTTCGCAGTGACAGAGTCGGGTAAAAAACCAACCCCGGCAAAATTCTATGATCCACTGTCTGAGTTCGGCCCACAATTGATCGTCGTGCATCAGCATCTGGAAACCGCGTTCCGGATCTCTACAGACTTTCCGGGCATCCCTGTGATCTTGCACAGACACGGCAGGTTTGAGCGCAACAGTGCCTTCAAACGCTGGAAGTATACGCGCAAAATGAGCCGTCTTGCAGGCATCATCTGGGTGGGTGAGGATGCACGCAATAACTTTTGTGAGAATTTTACTGGTGTGAAGGCCCGTAGTGTTGTGGTGCCCAACGGAATTAATTGTGACCTCTGGTCCCCGGCTCTCAAACAGAACATCGTGATCTACGTGGGCCGGGCGCGGGAAGACAAAGGTGTGTTCGATCTGGCCGAGGCCTGGCTTGCCTGTGCAGACCGTTTGGATTGTACAGGCTGGAAACTGAACCTGGTACTTGCCGTCACCGATGAAAATGAGCAATCCACGGCAAACTCGCTCCGGCAAATGCTATCGGGCCATTCTTCCAGTGTCTCTGTTGAGACCAATCTCAACGCCTCAGATGTTCAAAAACGCCTCGCAAAATCGTCTGTCTCTGTGGTGCCTTCCATCGTAGCCGAAGGATTTGGACGTACCGCAATTGAAGCCATGAGCTGCGGCGCTGCGGTGATCACCACACACTCAGGCGGCTTGTGGGAGGCAGTGGGAGAAACCGGAAAGGTGATCAACCCGGGAGCGCCTAGGGAGATTGCAAAAGCGCTGCTTGATCTGGCTGATAACCAAACCATGCGCGAAGACATGGCAGAAGCGGGACGGGAGAGAGCGCTCCGCCTCTTCGACATCCACCAGATCGCAGAAAATTACGATGACATGCTCATGAGTCTGTGGGATGATTTTGTCAGCGGTTCCGAGAGAACACAGGGCCTCATCGACCAAATGCTCGTCTCAGAGTGAGATAACGGGGAAGTCTGTTGCACAATGTAAGCGAGAGCGTATTCCCGAGAAGTGCTTCGGTTTCGGATAAGAATACACATTAAAATAACGAGGCAGGGCATGATGCGTGAATGCATACGAACGCGACATGCCTTAGGCCGTAGTGTGCCCGCAAGCCAGGAAACCAACACGATGCGCCCTGACCAGTTGACGGTAGCTGTCGGCAATCTGGATAAGGCGCACACTTTTTTGCCCTGCTTGATTTTCAGGAAGAAAAATATCTCATCATATCCGGCCCGTGTTTTGAACCATGCCCGTTTTTACTGCGTCAGGCCCCACTTTTGAGCTGTTGCATCAAGGAAACCACTCATTTTCTTAACTTTGATCCAGCTGTTGATGTAGTTGATCCAAACCTGATCAGTCTGTGGCATCAGCATGGCGATCGGGGTAGGATTTCTGCTTTCAGCAACGGGCACGTTGGTGATCTGCCTGAACTTCGCTTTTAGCGTGGCACCTTCAATGTTGGAGGTAATGAAAACATCAGCGCGACCTGACAGTACTTCCTGATAACCGCGAGCAGGCGCTTCAACAACCTTGATAGTCGCATCAGGGAACCATTCCTTACTCTGTTTTTCAAAAGTAGTTCCAAGCGTGGTTGCGACCGTCACGTCTTTTTGGTTGATGCTGTCCCAGCTGTTGAACTCACCAACTTTGCTGTTGGTCGTATACGGCAGGGTCTCAACGGAAATGTAACTCTCGGAGAAACCGGCCACTTTCATACGGCCAGGAGAGACAGAAGCAGATCCAGTCAGGTTATACTTGCCTGCGACAATGCCATTCACCAAGGTTTTCCAATCAGTTGGAATAAAGGTGAGTCTCACACCAAGGTCGCTTGCAAGCTCGTTCATAATGTCGATATCATACCCCTTATAACCATTGGTGGCAGGGTCACGAACAGACATTGGGTTCCAGTCTCCGGTCGTACCAACCTTCAGTTCACCGGAATCCAGAATTTCGTTAAGTGCGGATTGCGCGAATGCAGAGCCGGAGAACAACGTGCCCGCAGCGAAAATTACAGTAAGAAATGAACGTAGCATCTTCATGAGAGTTCCTTAAAACGCTGTTGGAATCTGGCTTAATGCAAACCTAGTCATTTTAGCGGTAACTACAATGCTGTTTTTGATAGAAAACCGACTTCAATTTATTGTGTGCGGTAAGTCCTTATAAGGTTTGTATAAGAGCGCGTGACACTCTAGTTTTTCTGCCCGGCAATCTGATCTGTGTTGTGGCAGATAAATGCGCTGCTTACGTGTTTTGCTTCCGTTGGCAGCCTTCTTAAGTTTGGAAGGTGGATACCTTGAAATTCGGAAATGCAACAGGGCTCGTCGCATTGGCCTTCGTTTTGGCGGGCTGCACTGGAGATCAGTGGGGCTGGTATGTGGTCTCCCCAGACACAGAAACAGGAAGAATCAATCTTGGTTTCATGATCGCCGGGCTGCAGGAAACAGTCAGTGTCTCGCTCACTGCAATTGCGATCTCTATGTTCGTTGGCCTTATAGTCGCCCTGCCAGGGCTCTCAGACAATAAATACGGAGTTGCCCTTAACAGAACTTATGTTGAAGTGGTGCGCTCAGTGCCAGGTCTGGTACTGATCTTCTGGGTCTATTACGGCTTGCCTGTTGTAACGAACATCTCGATCAACGTGTTTTGGGCGGGGGTATTGGCTCTTGCCTTATCAGACAGCGCATTTCAGGCTGAGATTTTCAGAGCTGGCATACAGTCGGTAGATAAAGGACAAATCGAAGCGGGCCGCTCGCTTGGACTTAGTTATTTTCAGCGTCTACGCTTCATCACCCTACCACTTGCAATCCGACGTATGCTGCCTCCGCTTGGGAATCAACTGGTTTACATGCTGAAAATGTCGAGCCTTGTGTCCGTGATTGGTCTGCAAGACCTTACAAGGCGTGCAAATGAGCTGGTCGTCACAGAATATCGTCCGCTCGAAATCTACAGCGTCCTTGTGCTTGAGTATCTGGTGTTGATCCTGATTGTCTCGCAGGGTGTTCGCTGGCTGGAACGACACTTTAAGGCCGAGTATGTCTAGCAAACAGGCTGTTATCTAGCTTTTTTCTGGTGACCAGTTTGCCAGCAAAGCCTTCAGCTCCGGTTCATCTACGGCATGAACAGCATCGCTCACGGAGAACCATTTCCGTGTGCGTTCGGTCTTCTCTGGCCAGTTCGCAAGCACTTCAGTCACTTCCAGCGGAAATACCTTCACCAGGCATGAAATAGGTTCTTTGGTGATACGAAGTTTAGCGTAATGGTAGATACCAGCAGCTTGATCTGTCAGCTTACCTTTGATGCCTGCTTCTTCGAATGCTTCTTGCGCTGCCGCTTCTCCGCCATTAAGATTCTTCATTGGCCAGCCTTTAGGGAGAACCCAGCGCCTGGTTTCGCGGGACGTGATTAGAAGAATTTGTAGTCTACCTTTTTTATTCTTTTTGAAAGGCAGTGCAGCAAACTGGCGTTTTGGTTCCGGCCAGACTTGTACTTCTGACTTTCTAAGAGCGCTCTTCATGGGTTTCTTCCTTAACAGTGATCTGGTCTTGTTCCATTTTTGCCTGGTCCGGACCTTCAGCCGTAAGCAGAGTTTTCCTTTATTTGTTACAGGAAGTGAGAACTGCCCTACTCTCTAATGTACTGCTTATACTTTTTCAGCGCTATTGGAAGATACCGCTGTGGTTCCAGCTCGATTGAACGAGATTTATTTCCTTTCCTGTTTATTTAGAATATTTGCTCTGAAATTTCCAGATTATACTTTTTACTGGATATCAGGGCAAGATTGCTGTTAAAAATAATTTAAATTTGAAATATTAATAATGGAATCACAGCACTGTATTGATTTTATGCCCAAAAGAGTGTGATCCTAAAAATGACAGCAGGGGACTGAGAGTGGCACTGGATGCAGTAAGCATTGAGCAAAAAGATAGAGCTGATCCGTTCGCTCGCTTGCGCCAGCTTTTCTCAATTCCTGATGGGATTATCTATCTGGACGGAAACTCACTGGGAGCTCTGCCTAAAAATGTGTCTGCGGTTTTAGCTGATGCAGTCGAGGAGCAGTGGGGCAAGAGTCTCATCAAAGGCTGGAACTGTCACGGCTGGATTGATCTGCCAGGCAAAGTTGGAAACCGGATTGCAAAGCTCGTCGGAGCCGATGAAGGAACCTTGATCTGCGCTGACAGTACCTCTCTGAATGTCTTTAAAATACTGGCGACTGCTATCAAGATGCGCCCGGATCGAAACGTTATTCTCTCCGATACCGGAAACTTCCCCACTGACCTTTATATGGCGCAAGGCCTGAAAGAACTGACCGGCGGCAATATTGAGTTGCGTCTTGTCGCTCCGGAAGAGGTTGAAGCTGCCCTTGATGAAACTGTCGCAGTACTGATGCTTACAGAAGTGGATTATCGCACAGGCCGCAAGCACAATATGAAAGCGTTGACTGAAAAAGCGCATTCCGTTGGCGCATTGGCAATGTGGGACCTATGCCATTCTGCAGGTGCTTTCCCGGTTCATCTGAAGGAAGCAAAAGTGGATTTTGCCGTTGGCTGTTCTTACAAGTATCTGAACGGTGGCCCGGGTGCTCCGGCATTTGTTTATGTAGCACCCCAACATAAAAGCTATTCAGGCAATCCGCTAACAGGCTGGATGGGGCATGATGCGCCGTTTGCGTTCGATCTGGGATACACGCCATCTGCCAACACAGACCAGATGCGTGTTGGTACACCTCAGGTTCTTGCCATGACCGCTCTGGATGCATCTTTGGATGTCTTCGATGAAACCTCCCTGGAGGCACTGCAAACCAAATCCATTGAGTTGAGCGAGTTGTTTATCTCCGAGGTAAGGCGGCGCTGTCCTAATCTGGAACTTGCCTCACCAACTGACCCATTAAAGCGCGGATCACAGGTCTCGTTCCGCCATGATCAGGGCTATGCTGTAATACAAGCACTCATTGAACGTGGAGTGATTGGAGATTTCCGAGCACCAGATATCATCCGCTTCGGGTTTGCTCCTTTGTACCTCTCTTTTACAGAAATCTTTAAAGCTGCTGAAATTCTTGAAGAAATTATTGCAGGTAATCTCTGGGACAAACCGGAATACCACCAAAAAAGCAAGGTTACATAAACATGACTGGGAGTATTGACAGCAAATTAAAGCACCATGGGGCAGAACTCTCTTTCAAAGAAAACATGTCTTATGGCGATTACCTTCATCTCTCCGACGTGTTAGGTGCGCAAGCCCCGTTGACCGAAGCTCATGATGAGTTACTGTTTATCATTCAGCATCAAACAGCAGAACTTTGGATGAAGCTGGCTATCCACGAGATGTCCGAGGCATGCACTGCTTTGGCAGAGGATGAGTTTGCTGAGGTTTCCAAGCTTATGGCCCGCGTCAACAAGATCTTTGCACAGCTCAACAGTGCGTGGGACATTCTGCGCACCATGACACCAAGTGATTACACCACGTTTCGTGATAGCCTTGGCAAATCCTCTGGTTTCCAGAGCTACCAGTACCGTGCCATCGAGTTTGTCGTTGGCAACAAGAATCCGGCCCTGATGAAACCACATGAGCATATGCCGGACGTATCAGCATGGCTTCATCAGATCTACGAGGCACCGGGTATCTATGATCAGATGGTGCGTGCTCTGGCGCGTGCAGGCTTCGAAATCTCCAATGAAATACTCAACCGGGACGTCACAAAGCCATATACAACTGATGCGTCAGTTCAAAAGGTATGGGAAATAATATATCGCAATCCACGCGATAATTGGCATTTCTACGATCTTGCAGAGAAACTGATCGACTTTGAGGACTTTTTTCGCCGGTGGAGATATAATCACTTCACAACCGTAGAGCGTATTATTGGAAGTAAAATGGGTACTGGAGGCACCTCTGGCGCACCATACCTGAAAAAAATGTTGGATACTGTGCTGTTTCCAGAACTTTGGCAGGTGCGCAGTGTTTTGTAAGATTGCTGCGAAAATTATCGTATTTATAAAATTATTTTATCCTAAAAATCATCTTAAATGCACATATTTGTGGAACTATTTATGTATATTCAGCAATATATGTGCAGAATTAGATATTTCCTCGCAACATGTGGGAATATTTACGGGAACGGAAATTTCGAAGGTTTTACGCAAATTGTCAGACAAAGCCACAATAATTGAGTGTTTAGGCTGCAAATGGCGCGGACTTCTTCCTTGAAATAATATGCTAATGCGGGCATTAGGTGGGTACTTAAAAACAACAAAACGCCAGTCTTTCGTGGTCTGGAGGGATAATAATGCTGGAAGTCGAACAGCTATCGAAGCAATTCGGCGGGTTCAGAGCCGTCAACAATTGCTCATTTTCGGTTCACAGGGGCACAATCACAGGTTTAGTCGGTCCGAACGGAGCTGGCAAAACCACAATGTTCAATCTGATTGCCGGTACCTTTCAGCCAACTGCTGGAAAAGTTAAATTTTTGGAAGAAGATGTAACCAGCCTCAGCTCGGATCTGCTGTTTCATAAGGGCTTGGTACGTACATTTCAGATCCCGCACGAATTTCATCGTCTGTCAGCTCTCGAAAACCTGATGCTGGTTCCCCCCTCCCAAAAGGGCGAAAACTTATTCCGGAACTGGCTCAGCTTTGGCAGCGTGAAGAAACAGGAAGAGGAAGTGCGCCAGAAAGCTTTGGAGACACTGGAGTTTCTGGAACTGTCTCACGTAGCAAATGAGCGTGCAGGTAATCTGTCCGGCGGACAGAAGAAGCTTCTCGAACTTGGGCGTACAATGATGACTGATGCAAAGCTGGTGCTGCTGGACGAGCCAGCTGCTGGTGTCAACAGAACATTGCTACGCCGCCTTGAAGACAAGATCCAGATCCTGAACCAGGAACGCGGCTACACCTTTGCTCTGATCGAGCATGATATGGAGATGATCGAGAAGCTCTGCGATCCTGTCATTTGTATGGCAGAAGGCTCGGTTCTGATCGAAGGAGATTTCCAGACCGTGCGTTCTGATGCGCGGGTACTTGAAGCTTACCTCGGTGAAACGGTTGGGGAGGCTGCACTATAATGACGTCTCAAGCAATTGCAGAGCAACCAATGGCAAACAACTCCATGCAACAAAAGTATTCCGGCAAGCCAATCCTCACCATGGCCGATGTTCGGGGCGGATATGGTGATGCGGACATTCTGCAAGGTATCAACATGCAAGTGACCGAGCAGGAGATTGTTGTAATCGTTGGCCCCAATGGAGCCGGCAAGTCTACAGCGATGAAGGCGATCTTCGGACTGCTGAAAGTTCGCGGCGGTTCTATCGTTGTCAACGGAACAGAAATAGCGGGCTGGAAGCCAAACCGTATCGTTCAGCACGGTGTGTGCTACGTGCCGCAGGTCAACAACATCTTCCGCGAGATGACCATTCACGAGAACCTTGAAATGGGAGCCTTTCTGCGCAAAGGTGACATTTATGAAAGCTTGGAAAGGGTTTACACCCTGTTCCCAGATCTCAAAGAACGCCGCAATGCGTTGGCTGGTAACCTGTCCGGCGGCCAACGCCAGATGGTTGCCATGGGCCGTGCGCTGATGCTCAACCCGTCTTTGCTTCTGCTGGATGAGCCGACCGCTGGTCTCTCTCCAAAATACATGGAGCAGATTTTTGAGATCACCCGCAACCTGCGTAACGCAGGTCTTTCGATCTTGCTCGTAGAGCAGCATGCCAAGCAAGCGCTGGCATTTGCTGACAAAGGCTACGTTCTTGCAGCCGGTAACAACCGGCATGAGGGAACGGGGCAGGAGTTGCTCGCAGATCGTGAAGTCGCTGAAATGTTTCTCGGTGGGTAATAAGGTAAAATCCAATGCCATTCATGGAGTTCGTCAATTTTTACCTCATGCCGGGGATCGTGCTGGGCTCAATTTACGCTCTGGGCGCAGTCGGTATTACGCTGGTATTCGGTATTTTGAGATTTGCGCATCTCGCGCACGGTGACCTCGCAACGTTCGGCGCATTTACCGCCCTCGGTGTGGTGACCATTTTCGGAGTAAGCCCCTGGGTTGCTCTTCCCGTTGCCATGGTCGTTTGTGCGTCTCTGGCTATTGGCATTGACAAACTATTCTACGACTACCTTTCAGAGCGCCCAAAGATCATCGTAGTGATGTCCTCACTGGGCATCGCTCTGATGCTGCGTGCTGTTGTTCAGGTAGTCTGGGGGGTCGATACAGAAACCTACACCCGCGGTATCGTCAGACCAGACGATTACTGGGGCATCCGTATCCGCGATCGTGAGATCTACACCATCATTGCAATGTTCGTGATTGTCGGTGTGTTGTGGGCATTCCTGCAGAAAACCAGGTGGGGCAAGGCCATGCGCGCCATGTCTGACAACCCTGATCTTGCACTGCTCTCCGGTGTCGACAACCGCAAAATCACAATGCTGACCTGGGGTATTGTTGGCATATTATGTGCCGCCTCCGGCTTCTTCCTCGGTATCAATACTGAGCTGAAACCGCTCATGGGCTGGACGATGCTTCTGCCAATGTTCGCAGCGGCAATCCTCGGCGGCGTCGGGCGTGCAGAAGGTGCTGTGATCGGCGGTCTGATCGTCGGTATTGTTGAAGAAACATCCGTTCTGTTTATACCGGGAGAGTACAAAGCCGCCCTGGCGTTTGCGATCCTCTTGCTCATCCTTCTTGTGCGGCCAACCGGCCTGCTCAAGGGTAAAGTTCTGTAGGAGGGGGAAAATCATGGAACTCATAGGTCTCCTTAACTACGTAGTGTACATGGCGATCTTTATCGGCATCTACTGCCTTCTGGCACTTGGCCTCAACATTCAGTGGGGCTTTTCTGGCCTCTTCAACGCAGGTATCGCGGGCTTCTTCGCTGTTGGAGCTTACACATCGGCTCTGTTGACAGCACCAGAATCCGGTGTCCATCTGGGTGGTTTTCAGCTGCCCGTTGTAGTGGGCTGGATCGGCGCGATGATTGCTGCCGGAGCAATTGCATGGCCAATCGGCAAAGTATGCTTGCGTTTCCGCTCGGATTATCTGGCAATCGCGACAATCGGCGTTGCGGAAATCATCCGTCTGGTTGTGAAGTCAGAGGGGTGGATGACAGGTGGCGCACGTGGTGTGAACAAGATCCCGCGTCCATTCGGTGACCTGTCCTACTTGTACTCCCAATTGGCTTACCTTGCTCTGGTCCTTGCAATCGTGCTTGTCGTGTACTGGGCTATTGAGCGTCAGATCTCTGCGCCCTGGGGTCGCATGATGCGCGGCATTCGTGACAACGAAGATGCCGCAACGGCAATGGGTAAGGACATCAAGGCCCGACGTCTGGAGGCATTCATCTTTGGTGCTGCTGTGATGGGGTTTGGTGGCGCGCTGTTTGCTCACTTTAACCGTTCCATCACTCCGGAAGCCATTGATCCGATGATTGCCACATTCCTGGTCTGGATTATGTTGATCCTCGGTGGCTCAGGAAACAACCGTGGTGCACTACTTGGTGTGGCCGTTGTCTGGATTATCTGGTCTGCGTCAGAATTTGTAACTGATCAGTTTCCAACTGAGTTCGCCATTAAAGCAAAGTACATGCGCGTGTTCATCATTGGCTTGCTTTTGCAGCTGGTCCTCCGGTTCAGGCCAGAAGGGATCTTGCCGGAACCTCAGGGAACCGCCAGCAGCCCAGAAGTCAAAACCACTCAAAAACAAGAAGGTGCAGCGGAGTAACGCCAGCACTCGTGGAATTCAATTTTAACGCCCTGTTCAATCCGGATGATGTTTAAAACGGGGCTCTTTGGAGGTGAACTGATGCTTAAGAAAATCGCATTGGCAGCAGGCTTGTTCAGCGCTACTGCACTTGCATCCAACGCTGTTCAGGCTGACGTGAAGGTCGGTGTTCTGGGAGGAATTTCCGGTCCTATCGCGGCTATGGCTCCACCAATGCTGGAATCTGCAAAACTGGCTATCCGGCAGGTGAATGAGCAAGGCGGCATTCTGGGTGGCCAGAAGCTCGAAGCTGTCGTGGGTGACAGTGCGTGTAACCCGCAGAACAGCGTGGACTCTGCAACCAAGCTGGTAAACATTGAGCAGGTTGCCGGTCTTATCGGCCCACATTGCTCAGGTTCAGTTCTGGCTGTTGCAAACTCCGTGACTGTTCCGGCGGGAATCACGTTGATCACACCGTCAGGTACTTCCCCTGAAATCACAGGTCTTGAAGACAAAGGCCAAGTGTTTCGTACAGTACCCTCTGATGACTTCCAGGGCCGCTCTCTCGCCCGTACCCTGCTAAATCTTGGTACAAAGAAAGTTGCTGTGGCCTACCTTAACAACGACTACGGTAGCGGACTGGCAAATGCCTTCAAAGTTGAATTTGAAGCAACCGGCGGTGAGATTGCCGGATACGCAGCGCACGAAGAAGGTAAAGCATCTTATCGTTCTAACCTTGCTGAGTTGTCCCGCGGTGGTGCTGATACACTTGTGATCTTTGACTATGGCGATGGAACTGGCCTTACCATCCTGCGTCAGGCGCTGGAAAACGGCTTCTTCACCAACTTCGTCGGCGGTGACGGCATGAAGTCCGACGCAATAATCCGGGAGCTTGGTGCTGAGAACCTGACAACCTTCATCGCATCCTCGCCAGTTGGTGAAGCGTCCAACAGCCTTGAACTGTTTAACAAAGCTTACGTAGCCATTGGCGGCAATCCGGATGCGATCTTCGCGCCCAACTCCTACGACGCAGCATTCCTGATGGCTTTGGCTCTGGAAAAAGCTGGCGGTAAGGCAGCTAAGGTTTCTGAGGCTATGGCTGCTGTGTCTAACGGGCAGGGTGAAGCAGTTCTTCCGGGCGAATGGAAGAAAGCAGTTGAGTTGATCGCAGCTGGCAAAGACATCAACTACAAGGGTGCTTCAGGTGATCTGAACTTCGATAATGCTGGTGACGTTCCTGGTTCCTATGGCCTGTTCAAGGTCGAGGGCGATGCATTCGCACTACAGCAGGCTCTGAATTAAGTTTCAAAGCAATCAAATCTGGAAAGAGCCGACCTTATCACAGGCCGGCCTTTTTATGGCCATTTGGTCACTTAGTGAGAATCAACTTGCCAAGTTTCGTGATCGACAATCGGTAGTTATCCTCGCGATGGGAGATTGTGATCTCGCGCTCATCGCCAAAGAGTGCCTTGCTATCAACAGTGCGCTCATGTGGCTGACTTTGTGAGCTTTCATGAACCTTTTCCATATCAGTCATTCGCCTCCGCCTTTCCCCAATTTTCAGCTAGCGTGAATGGTCGCGATACCCTAAAGCCCGGGGGACGCTATCACGTTTATATCTTGACTTTCATATTCATGTTTCATTACAAGTGCAATACCTACTCAATAATTGCTTGGAGATCGCGGCCTCCGGCAAACCGTCCTGAGGTAGGGTTTGTATCGATGCGCAAGCCAGCTGTTACTCTCTCCCTCAACAGCCAGCCTACGATACGCTTGGTATCTGCTATTGATTTGCATTTGAACTAAATATTAATTTCTGGGTTAGGGGCCTATGAATAAGGTAGTTAAGCTGTTTTTTCTTGGTCCCTTGTGGATAACGCAAATAACTGCGGCTGAAGCAGCAAACGCAACGAAAGAACCGGTGATCGCTCTCCAGTTGAACAAAGCTGAGACCACTCAGAACGGGTGTCGTGTAAGCCTCATTGTTCGCAATCACCTTAAAGATGAGATCAATCAACAGATGTTAGACTTAGTAGTCTTTGATAGTACAGGTGGAATTGCAGATTTCCTGAGCATGAAGACAGGGCGCCTTCCTTCCGGAAAAACGCGTGTACAGCAATACGACCTCCCGTCCAGCGGGTGTGCAGACATCTCCTCTTTGCTCATCAATGATGTCAGTCAGTGCGAGGGAGCTGGAAATATCTCTCCGGCCAGATGCTTAGACTCCTTGAATGTATCCTCGCGCACTGCGATAGAACTAACACATTGAGCCGCTGCAGAACCGAATTAGTAAAATAACGAGATCTCCAGAATGAATTCCATGATAGAAAACCTGGGTCTGACAGCAGCAATGACCCCTTTAATGGATCTGCTTGCAAAAGGTGGAACGGTCGTTGGGTTACTGTTGGTTGTCAGCGTGCTTGCTTTGACAATTGTCATTGCAAAACTCTGGCAGTTCTGGATTGCAGGAGTTGGTCGTCATCGCAAAGCTGAGCAGGCCGTGGCTTTCTGGCGGGTCGGTAAGCGAGATCAGGCTTACAGGATTGTGGCAACAGACCGCTCGCCGGTCTCCGACGTTCTGGCACATGCCATGCGCGGCCTCATGAAACCGCATGTGCCTGAACAAAGGGTCAGGGAAGATGTCGAGCGCATCTGTTTCACCCATCTTGGGGATCTCCGCAGCTACTTGCGGGCATTGGACATGATTGCTCAGATCGCTCCTCTACTGGGTCTGTTCGGAACAGTGCTTGGTATGATCGGGGCGTTTCAGGCTATGGCCGACGCCGGGTCTCAGGTTGACCCGTCTACTTTGGCTGGTGGTATCTGGGTTGCGTTGCTGACAACGGCTGTTGGTCTTGCAGTTGCGATACCAGCTTCCGTAATGCTGTCGCTTTTCGAAGGACGCATTGAACGCGAGAAGGGGGCAATGGAAAAAATCGTCACCGAACTGTTCACCGGAGCAGTCACTTCCATAGCGACACAGACTGAAGAGGCGAAACAGGTTGGAACTCAACCGCGCTTTGAGATTGTCAACGATGCGCCTTAGTGAGGCTCCAAAACGAAGCCGTGCACCTGGCCTTACATCTTTGATTGATGTGATCTTCCTTTTGTTGATGTTCTTCATGCTCGCTTCAACGTTTTCAATCTACCAAAAGTTGGATGTGACCCCGGGAGCCAGGGGAGCAGGGCAGATGGAGCAGTCTCCGGTCCTATTGCAAGTTTTCGCAGATGGACAATTGTCGGTGAACGGCCAACGGGTGAAAGTTGAGGCGTTGATTGCGACACTTGATGAGGCAGGTATCGGAAAAAAACGGACGGTGGCGGTTATCCCTGCCAGGGACTCCACTGTGCAGGACGTCGTGAATGCGCTTGAGATGCTTAAAACAGCAGGCAGGTCCGTGACGATTGTAGGCAACTAGATTCAGAATATTGCGAAACAAGAAGTTTGAAAAATGCGTCTGAAGACGAAACCACAAAAGAGGACATTTGAGAACACGATCCCATTGATCAATATCGTGTTCCTGATGCTCATCTTCTTCCTGTTTGCAGGTTCAGTTGGTAGAGATGATGCAAAAAACGTAAGCCCTGCAGAAACGCAGGAGCAATCTAATCGTGAGCTTGTTGCCGGGGCACTGATTATCGCTCCGGATGGAACTATGACTCAAAACGAGCAATCAGTTATTGTTGAGGAGCTGATACCGCTGGAGGGCAGCAAAGACCCTTTGATGATTGTTGCTGACAAGGCGCTATCCGGGCAGTTACTTGCCCAAACCCTCGCGGCGCTGACAAAACAAGGTTTCTCCAACATTACGTTGATCACCATAAGGGCAGCCCAATGAAAAAGGGAGCTTGCAGAAAAGTAGGTGGTTCAGCTCTGACGGCCGCCTTGCTCGTGTCAGTCAGTGTTCACGCCGCAGGGTTTGCCTGGTTCTATACACGAGCTCCTGAAGTCCAGGTTGCCTCAACGTGGTCAGCATCACTTTCTGTCGTCGGATCGATAGAGGATCTGATTGCGGGTTCTAAGGAAGTTGTCGAACCGGTTGAACCGGACCAACCAGATGAAATTGCGCCTCATGAGATTGAATCACAACAACCAATAGAACAAATCAAAGAGGTTGAAACTGTTGAGCCGACTAAGCTGGTAAAAGCAGAGATCACATCAATCAAGCCGATTGTAACGCAAGCTGTTAAGCCGTTGCCAGTACCCATTGCTGAAGGTGTTACTATTAAGGCTGAGATCGAGCCAATCAAATTCCAGGAAGAGATTGATCCGCTTAAACTTCAGCTTCAGTCTGAACAAATCAAAACTCCGGAAGTACAGAAGAATAAACCTGTTGAAGTTGCACGAATTCTTCCTGATGAGCAGAAGGAGCCAGCCAAAGACGTTGATCGTGTAAAGCTGAAAGAACAACAAAAAGCAGTTAAACCGGAAGAGGCCAAACCAGTTCAGACAGAAAAAGTCGAAGTGGTAGAGCAGGAACCGCCCGAAGAGCTGAAGCCGGTAGAAAAGAAACAGCTTGAGGCGAACTCCGCTGAGACTAAAGTTGCAGCAGTCATTGTTCCCGTCCCACGAGCAGCGCCGCCGCGTCCAAAGCTACCTCAAAAAGCCAGACCTGAGAAAACTGCAAAAAACGCTCCGCCTAATGACCGGAATAAGCCTGCCAGGAAAGCAGGTAACTCGGATGTTAATTCCGCCCGAGCCTCCAGGGTTGCGCGAAGAGGCGTTGACACCTCTAAAAATGGCAACAACATTGCAGGCTCAGGCGAAAGTGCAGGGAACGCTGCAACGAGCAACTACTGGGGTAAGGTACAAACGAAGATTCAACGTGCAGCAGATAGACGATACCCGAGACGCGAAAAAAACCGGAATAAGTCAGGCGTTGTCCGTGTGAGTTTTGTCGTGCACCAAAACGGGGCTGTAACGGGAATTAAGCTATCCCGTTCGAGTGGAAATAGGCGGTTTGATCAGGCGGCTATGAAAGCTATTAAGGCTGCAGCACCATTTCCTTCATTCCCATCTTCGATGAGGAACAGTACGGTCAGCAGGATAGCGCCGATAGTCTTCAAGGCAAAATAACAATAAAGGCATCGAAGTTCATTGCCTGGTCAATTCGTCGTTGTTGGTGCGCTTACTCAGCTGCAGCCATATTCTTTGGCAGAAGCGGGTCTTCAATCTGTAACAGGTGGCGAATGCCAGCGCGATTGTCTGCAAGATCCGCTATCGTGCACTTGTCGAGCACACCGAGGAATGCTTCCAGTGCTTCATGCAGAACAGAATTGAAACCGCAGTGGTTGACGAGCGGGCAGTCCTGTCGGCCACTGTCAAAGCACTCCGCAAGAAGGAATGACTCTTCAGTCGCACGCACCACCTGACCCACACTGATCTGTCCGGCTGGACGTGGTAATACAATGCCACCATTACGCCCTCGGATGGTTTTCATCAGATCTGCGTCAACGAGCACCTTCATAATTTTGAAAAGGTGTGTCTCCGACATCGAAAACGAAGCCGCGATCTCAGCAACTTTGCTTGGCTTGTCAGGGTTTGCTGCACAATACATCAGGGCACGTACAGCATAGTTAGTTTGTTGAGTGAGTCTCATACTATTAGATATGCGTCTTCCAGTGTCGGTCGTCAATAAAAATATGTATGTCTAAGTCAACAATAAATCAATCCCAGTTTAGAGTCATTAAAAACTTTACCGATCCTGAAAACAAACCCGACACCGGAGTGAAAGCGTCGCATATTTGGATTTTTTAGTTATAATTTGATACCACTATTTTCAGATCAGGTCATTATCAACGAAAACGGCAATCGGGTCACCGTTGAGCACCCTGACGGATCATGATGTGTCCATACAACGAAGAAAGTACACCTGCGGATGGAGTAGTCCCAACACCGTAGAAGCTATTTATGGTATGTATGGACGACTCCTGTTTGCAAGGTGTTTTTTGGTTTTGGCATGTGGTTATTTGCATGTATGTATCCGGCCTTTTAGTGAGGCATTGCCTCTGGCCCTGATGGAATCTGCAGATCGGGTC
>CANNAV010000040.1 GCA_947502585.1 uncultured Pseudovibrio sp. | reverse complement strand
CGCAAATACTCGCGGCCATGTAACCGGTAAGTTCAAAACGCCGGAGAACAAATTACACCACCTCTCGGGACACTATCCCGTCGAACTCTAAATTCAAGTGTCCATCAGACGGTTTACTCTAAAAACAAGTGTCCATCCGGGTCCCGGAATTAGACGTGGTTTTACGCCCACAAACACCCTATAAACGGCAGAAATACCCCACTCAACCCGTCTGTGTTCGACTAATCCCGGATATTCCCGTCTACTCTAACTTCTAGTGTCTCCCATCAGCCGGCACCTTAATATCCCAGTGCGCACCCGTCTTTGCGTGGATCAGAGCCACCAATCAGACCGCCGCCGTTGGCCCGGTCTACCATGATTGCCTGTCCGCCGCCGATGGGGGACGCCACACGGGAAACCTCATGGCCCAAAGCTTTCAGCGCTTCAACGGTCTCTGGCGGAACACTGGTTTCAGCCTGTAAAGACAGAGTTTTCTCATCAATGAACATACGCGGGCAATCAATCGCTTCCTGCATGTCCATGCCGTAGTCCAGATGGTTGGAGAGCACATGCGCGTGACCGCATGGCTGATAACCGCCGCCCATCACACCAAAGCTCATATACGGCAACCCGTCCTTCAGTGCCATGGCCGGAATGATGGTGTGCATTGGCCGCTTGCCGCTGGCAATCTGGTTTGGATGCCCGGCTTCCAGCGTAAAACACGCCCCACGGTTTTGCAAAAGCACACCGGATTTTTGTGTCGCAATTCCAGACCCAAACCCATGATAGACAGAGTTTATGAGCGAAACAGCCAGGCCATCCTCATCAACCACACTCAGGTAAACTGTGTCAGACTTTGGCGAGAGGACCTCTTCCGGCTGTCGCGGCAACACAGCATCCGGGCTTATAAGCTTTGCCAGACCATCAATATAGTCGCGATCGAGAAAGGCCTGCGGATCAAACTCCATAGTTTCCGGATCGGCAAGAAAGCGGTCCCGGCCAGAATAAGCAAGCCTGGCAATTTCCATTTCCAGATGGAATCGCTCCGGCCCCACCGGATCGAGGCCTGCCCAGTCAAACCGTTTCATCAGCTCCAGCATCACAAGAGCAACAATGCCCTGCCCGTTTGGCGGAAGTTCAGCAATCGTCACACCTCGATAGTCAGTCGTGACTGGCGTCAGATCAACGGCCTCATGCGCAGCTAGGTCGGCAGCCGTAAGATATCCACCTTTTGACTGCACAACAGCTGCAATCTCTTCAGCAACCGGACCATGATAGAAGGCATCAGCACCACCATTTGCAACCGCTTCCAGTGTCTCCGCCAACGGAAGATTCCGCATCACTTCACCAGCAACCGGAGCGCGACCGTTTTTTAAGAAGAGTCCTGATGCACCATCATCACGTTTGAGAAAATCAACGGCCCCTTTCCAGTCAAAAGCCACGCGAGGACAAACTGAATACCCGTTACGCGCATAACCGATAGCACGCTGAAGCACTTGCCCAAACGACAAACGGCCATGGTCCCTGAGCAGTTTCTCCCAGCCCCGCAAAGCCCCCGGAACGGTTACCGCATGGATGGAATCCATGGCAATATCAAGCTGGCCTTCTGCTATCAGCTTGTCCGCGCTTACATTTTCAGGAGCACGGCCAGATGAATTCATGCCTGAGAGTGTTCCATCCGCTCGCGCAACAATAGCAAAGCAGTCGCCGCCAATACCTGTCATATGCGGCTCAACAACAGAATGGACAGCGATCGCAGCCACCGCCGCATCAGCAGCTGTGCCACCCGCTCTCAAAATCTCGAGGGCTGCGCTACCAGCCAACGGGTGGGAGGTTGCTGCCATTGCATGTGGTGCATAAACAGCGGAACGACCCGGAACCTGAAAATCTCTGAACACCGAAAATCCCTCTTTGTATTCTGGCAGTAAATCTCCTGTCCCCTGACGAAGATTTCCCCGCATCGTCATCCTCTGCTAAAACAGGACGACACAGTAAAACCTAACAGGAAATACTTATGGTGCAATTCAATCTTGATCACGCCCGGACAATCATCTCAGCAGCACAGGCGAAAGGAAGCGAACTTGGTCTCAAGCCTCTCACCGTGGCTGTGCTGGATGCAGGTGGCCACCTCATTGCGCTTGAACGTCAGGATGGCTCCTCAATTTTGCGCCCACAAATTGCAATGGGTAAAGCCTATGGCGCAGTAGCCGTTGGAGCAGGCTCCCGCTGGCTTAACGACAACGCGCAGACCCGCTCACACTTTGTGCAGGCACTCAACGGCGTTGCAGGCGGTGGCATTGTGCCTGTGCCAGGTGGCGTTCTGGTCCGCAACGCTGACGGCAAAATCATCGGCGCGGTAGGCATAACAGGTGACACCTCAGAAAACGACGAAGCTGCAGCCATTGCGGGCATCGAATCAGCTGGATTCGCAGCAGATGCAGGCTGACACAACTTTACCGCAGTTGCAGGACTATATATTGCGCCCGACAACCGCACTATCCCACAGTTCATTTCAGATTGATTCCAATGCCTATTCGCTTTGTTATATTCGATATGGACAACGTCCTTTACGCTTATGATCATCCCCACCGTCTGAATGCCCTCGCTGACATGACAGGAAAACCAGCCGAAATGATCGACGCCATTGTCTTCAGGGGGCCGGAGGAAAAAACAGCCGAAGCAGGCACACCGCACACCGCAGAAGAATACCTCTCGCAGTATCAACGCCTTCTGGGATATTCTATTTCACGTGAAACGTGGGTCAAAACCCGCCGGGACATGATGACTGAGTGGCCGGACATGCTCTCCCATGTGGAAGCGATCAAACAGAACCACGAAGTCGCATTGCTGACGAACAACAGCATGATGCTTAAAGATGCGCTCTATGAAGTCGCACCGGCACTGGAGCCAATCTTCGGCGATCGCGGGCATGCCTCCGCGGAGTTTGGAACCCGTAAACCAGACCCTGACATCTATCTGGCGGTCTGCGAAAAATACGGCTTCAAACCGGAGGAAGCCCTGTTCGTGGATGACCGTCCCGACAATGTGGAAGGTGCCCGCGAAGCTGGTTTGACCGCTTACCAATTCACCACAGAACCAGCGTTCGCCAGTTATATTCGCACACTGGGTCTGATAGGTGAGCAGGTTCCAGACGTTTAGAAACATCCCACTCACCGGGCACTCAGCAGACCAGCAATCTGTTCGCCTCAAAGATGTTTTCTCTCCGTAAACTTGCACGGGTGACAACCACAACCCGAGAAGGAGAGAAATCTGTATCTGCGCCTGGCCATAAGCTCTTTGATGCTCCCTCTGTTCATCGCGCTAGCCCTCATGCCAGCTATCGCCTTTGTAGTATCATCACTGGCATGGCCGCGAGGCTTAATGACTGTGGCACTGGTTTACTTTGCGCAGGCAGGCATAGGCTCGTGGTTCGCCCGCATAACGCTCTGGTTGTTCAAAGAGCTGCTTAACGAACATAATCAAACTAACCTGTAACTGAGAGGAACTCCAGTCCCTCCGGCTTCCGTAACTCCATAACAATGCGAGTATGTCAGGCGTCTTTTTTTGCGGCTGCCAGAGCTGCAATTTGCTTTTGCATTTCTGCAAGCTGCTCTTTTAAGTCAGAAATATCGCCGCTGCTGACCTGTGTTTTTGCGGGTTTTGGCGCGGCAGTTTCCTGTTCAGACGTTTGAGCTTGCCCGGGTACATCTGCTGGATTCATGCCATCAAACGGCAGGAACATCTTCATCGCACGGTCAAACATATCCGCGTTGCGCTTCACCTGATCTTCCAGAACCTCAAAGGCGGAGGAGCCAAAGTTCTGGTCCATCTGGCTGCGCAGCTTCTCTTGCTCTCGTGTGAGAGAAGACAAGGAAAAATCCAGATAACTCGGCACGAGGTTTTGCATGCTGTGACCGTAAAACCGGATCAGCTGGCGTAAAAAAGTAATTGGAAGCAGGTTCTGTCCCTTGCTTTCCTGCTCAAAGATAATCTGTGTCAGAACAGACCGGGTGATATCATCACCCGACTTAGCGTCAATGACGACGAAGTCATCTTCATTCTTCACCATCACCGCAAGATCCTCCAGAGTCACATAGGTGCTGGTTCCAGTATTGTAGAGCCGCCGGTTGGCGTACTTCTTGATGATAGTGGCTTCGTTTGTCTTAGCCATCAGATTTGAGTACCTCAATGCGCTGTTTTGGCTGATCTGGAACACTATCCCAATTTGTTCCCGCCAGCTCCCCCCTGATCCCATATATTTTTATATGAGATTAACTAGTTAGCCGCAGACTAAGCTAAATCCCACCTTTCATGCCAGCAGTTTCATTGGTCTACTATGGTCTTAATTGGAATTGTCGAATTCATCTGGCTTTCCACCCTACAAATTGAATAATCTCCCCACTAGGTATTCTACTATTTCGACGGATCTATTATGCTGCAATGCACCAACACGGCTTCCCGCCTGGGTGATTGCGTGAGAATAGGAAGTCCTCATTGCATAAATATTGGAGAATTACACATGACCTCGCCTAATGACGTTGTAATTGTAAGCGCTACACGTACCCCAATCGGATCCTTCAACGGTTCTTATGCCAACACCCCGGCTCACAACCTCGGCACCGCGGTTATCAAGTCAGCGCTTGATCAGGCGAAAGTGGATGTAAACGACGTCAACGAAGTAATCTTCGGCCACGTGCTCACCGCTGGCCTCGGTCAGAACCCGGCACGTCAGGCTGCAATCAACGCTGGTATGGCAAATGATTCGACCGCAATCGTCATCAATCAGGTTTGTGGTTCAGGTCTGCGCGCTGTGGCAATGGGCATGCAGCAGATCCAGTCCGGCGATGCAGATATCATCGTTGCAGGCGGTCAGGAAAACATGACCCTGTCCCCACACTGCCAGAGCCTGCGTGCTGGTGTGAAAATGGGCGACCACTCCATGACCGACACCATGCTGAAAGACGGTCTGATTGATGCGTTCCAAGGCTATCACATGGGTATCACTGCAGAAAATATCGCAGAAAAGTACCAGATCACCCGTGAAGCTCAGGACCAGTTCGCCGTCGCCTCACAGAATAAAGCAGAAGCTGCACTGAAAGCTGGCAAGTTCAAAGAGGAAATCACACCAATCACCGTGAAAGAGCGCAAAACTGAGCGTGTGGTGGAAGATGATGAGTTCATTCGCATAGGTGCTGATATTTCGGCTGTGCAGAAACTACGCCCGGCTTTCAAAAAGGATGGCACCGTAACCGCAGCAAACGCATCCGGCATCAACGATGGTGCAGCAGCTCTTGTTTTGATGAGCGCTGATGCAGCTGACAAGCGTGGCCTGACACCACTGGCGACCATCAAATCATGGGCAACCGCTGGTGTTGATCCTGCATACATGGGTCTTGGCCCAATCCCTGCGTCCAAAAAAGCACTCGAAAAAGCTGGCTGGGCTGTTGATGACCTTGATCTCATCGAAGCAAATGAAGCATTCGCAGCACAGGCTCTTGCCGTTGGTCAGGAACTGGGAATCGACTCAGACAAGCTGAACGTTAATGGGGGCGCAATTGCTCTTGGCCACCCGATCGGCGCATCCGGTGCGCGTGTACTTGTAACACTTCTGCATGAAATGAAGCGCGAAGAGAAGAAAAAGGGCCTGGCAACCCTTTGTATCGGTGGTGGCATGGGTATCGCACTGTGTGTTGAGAGAAAATAACCTCAACATCGCCAGTATTGTCATGCCTATGGAATAATTAAGCTTTATGCTCCCTGCGTTAGGTTTAAGTCATTTTCCTAACTAATGACGGAGTTGTCTTTGCTCCGTCATTATTATTACCTGTAACCGTGGGTTCCAATATTTTATTCCTAAGGCGGGGAGTGTATCGATGAACAGGCTAGCAATTATAACCGGCGGAACGCGCGGCATTGGTGCTGCGATTTCCAAAGGAATGAAGGATGCAGGATACACAGTTGCCGCAACATATGCGGGCAACACAGAAGCGGCTGAAAAATTCAGCGCAGAAACCGGCATCAGTATTTACAAGTGGGATGTAGCGGACCCTAAGGCCTGTGAAGCAGGTATTGCTCAGGTAGAAGAAGAGCTTGGCCCAGTCGAAGTTCTCGTAAACAACGCGGGCATCACCCGCGATGGCTGGTTTCACAAAATGGACTACGACCAGTGGTCTGCCGTGATAAAAACCAACCTCGATTCCATGTTTACAATGAGTCGTCCCGTTCTGAACGGTATGCGCGAGCGTGGTGCGGGCCGCATCATCAATATTTCTTCCATTAACGGACAGAAAGGTCAGATCGGCCAGACCAACTACTCTGCAGCCAAAGCAGGCGTCATCGGCTTTACAAAAGCACTGGCACAGGAAACCGCGCGCAAGGGCATCACTGTGAACTGCATCTGTCCTGGCTATATCGACACGGATATGGTCGCTGAAGTCCCTGAGAAGGTTCTGGAAAGCATCATCGGCGAGATCCCGGTCGGCCGCCTCGGTAAAGCGGAAGAAATCGCAGGCATGGTCTGCTACCTCGCCTCAACAGCCGCAGCCTTCGTCACCGGCTCCGTCATGACCATCAACGGCGCCCAATACGTCGCAAACGGCTAAATTGAGGCGATTTAGTTGATGTAGTGCAGCAATGTACTGTATAAACACGCACAATCCGCATTGACGGCACAAATCTATAAACAGCCGGACGCCGACCAGCGGACGGCTGAAATTCTATGATCAACTGCCTCTCTGACAACACTCTGGTAAACCGGTTTGCGGTCTGGGCGTGTATATTACTTTTGCGTGTGAAATGATTATTTCTGAAGACTGGATTGGTGAATAGATAATCAAAACCCGGAGCTGATCATTTTGACGCTAAAACCTCGCTGAAAACTTTCCTCAAATAACTCATTAACATAGAAATGAGGCTGTAATATTAACTCCGCTTCCATAAAGACAGAGTGATGAGCATTCGGTCCAACCTCCGGTTACGATCAGTAAACGGCCGGGGCTTCAAAAACGGAGGGGCTTCAAATTCCACATGGGCGACAGCAGTATTCAGCGAGGGAACAAGGGAACAGTAGGATCTGCCCCCCTGTGTCAGGGACTACTGCGGTTAGTGCTTCCTAATCCTCCTTGTACCCCACAAAAAAGAAAAGCCGCCCCGAGGGACGGCTTTTTCAAAATCAATTCGCGTTGATCGCTTCAGACTTAAGCGTCGTCTTTAGCCTGAAGGATCTGACGACCCCGGTACATACCACTCTTCAGGTCAACATGGTGCGGGCGACGAAGTTCGCCGGAATCCTTGTCTTCCACGTAAGCTGGTTGTGCCAGAGCATCAGTAGAACGGCGAAAGCCGCGCTTCATACGCGATACTTTTCTTTTAGGAACAGCCATTGTAGCTCTCTCTCTCGTCACATGCGCACGCGCCGCTCATGCGCGGCGTTAACGTGCGAAATACACAAACTCTCAGTTTGGCGGGGGTTATACAGGCAAACAGAAGGATTTGCCAGCCTATATACGAAAATAATTTCTCACTACCTCTCCGCTGCCGAAATACAGTAAAGCACTTCGCCAGCCACCTGAGCTCGGCTACGGTTTATACTGGCTAGCCTGCGATGTCCAGAGCTGGGTTTTGCGGGATTTCTGGCAATTGGATTTGGCAGTGCAGTAACCAGCAACGCGGCCTGAGTCGCAGAAAGCCTTGCAGCACTTTTCCCAAAAAAGGTTTGCGATGCAGCTTCTACTCCAAAGATCCCCGGCCCCCATTCAGCAACGTTCAGATAGATCTCCAGCACCCGTTGTTTCGACAATACCGTATCAATGAGCATCGCCAGAGGAACCTCCAGTACTTTGCGCAGATAGTCCCTGCTGTTCCAGAGAAACAGGTTCTTCGCAAGCTGCATGGTGATGGTACTCGCCCCGCGAGGCCGCTTGCCTTCAAACAACCTCCAAGCCTGGCCACGCACAGCAGACCAGTCAACTCCGTCGTGAGAGCAGAACGTAGCGTCTTCTGAGACAACCACAGAGCGTTGTAAATTAACGGATATTTCTTCCAAAGACACCCATTCGCGCCAGACGGGCTGACCAGTCACAGTGCGAAACAACATCAGGCTGGAATAAGGAGGAACCACAGAGTACAGCAGTGTCAGCACCACCGATAAAGCCACAAGCCCTCCGAGTGTACGCAACACCCAACGCCTTACCCTGTGCTTTATCGGCTCTGATTTCTCCTTAGAACGCGCTTTCTTCAAGCACTTTTCTCCGATACATCCTGAGGAACCGGGACGTCTTTATGAGTTTCTGCCATAAAGCGCCCCAGAGCCTTGCAAAGTAATTTTGCATTTCCTTCAAAAGAAGATTTACGTCTCCAGACCATTCCAATTGTCCGGCACGCTTTCTTGTCGGCAATCCTGATCAGCTTCAGGAAAGTCCCGCGGTCGATATCTGCATCTACTGCAATACTTGGCACCAAAGTGACACCGATACCGTTATCCACCATTTGCACAAGTGTTGATAAAGATGTGGCTTGTATATCTTCACTTGCCGTCAGCATGCGCCCTCCCGTTGCGGTAAGGACATGGTTTCGCAAACAGTGGCCATCTTCCAGCAACAACAACACCTCATCCGCCAGATCTTCCATCATTACTTCATGGGCCCCGGCCAGCACATGGGTGCGCGGAACAGCCAGATAAAACGCATCGCTCCCGATCTCAGCAGATTCGAACCCCGTCGTGTCATAGGGCAGTGCCATCAGCGCCGCGTCAATCCGCCCTTCCCGTAAAGCAAGCATCAGATTACGCGACAGGTCCTCACGGAGAAACAATTGCAGCTCAGGATAAAGCTTCCTCAGCTGAGGCAAAAACCGGGGCAACAGGAAGGGTGCGACGGACGGGATCACCCCCAGGCGGAACCGACCGCACAAAGGCCTGTTCTGCGCACGGGCCCCCTGCACAAGGTCCTCCGCATCACGCAACAGCAAGAATGCTCTCTCCAGCACCTTATCTCCTGCATCAGTCAGCACAAGCGTGCGACCGGAGCGGTCGAGCAACTCGCAGCCAAGAATGCCCTCCAACTGCTTAATCGAGGCAGAAAGCGTTGATTGCGTGATGAAACAAGCCTCCGCCGCCTTCGAAAAAGACAGATGTTTGGCAAGCACTTTAAAATACTGAAGTTGTTTTAATGTGGGTAACATCGTGCGATCAGATGACACAGATCAAAGCCTATAGATTAGAATTTCTCTAAGCTGGGCGGAATTCGGCCAACCCCGGCATAATTTAGCATGTGGATCGATAAAATCGATGGACTTCTTCGTTATTATCGTTTTGACCAATCAAATCAAGAGTTGCATAAAGACCCCAACGAAGACGTAATTACCCAGGTCTTCATAAGAAACACTGATCGACGCACTCTGGCGTCATCCCATATTCAGGAGAGCACCATGCTTGGTATCGGCGATAAACTTCCAGAATTTGAAGTAGTAGGCGTAAAGCCTGGCTTTAACAACCACGAAGAAAACGGCGAAAGCGCCTTTGAAACAATTACTGAAAAAAGCTTCCAGGATAAGTGGAAAGTTATCTTTTTCTACCCAAAAGATTTCACGTTCGTATGCCCAACTGAAATCGCTGAATTCGCTCGCCTTGCAGGTGAGTTTGAAGACCGCGATGCAGTGGTACTGGGTGGTTCCTCTGACAACGAATTCTGTAAGCTGGCATGGCGCCGTGACCACGCAGATCTCGACAAGCTGCCAATCTGGACATTCGCTGACACCAACGGTTCCCTGATCAACGGTCTGGGCGTTCGTTCTCCTGACGGTGTTCCATTCCGCTACACTTTCGTAGTCGACAACGAGAACACAATCCAGCACATCTACGCAACCAACCTGAATGTTGGCCGCAACCCTAAAGACACCCTTCGTGTTCTCGATGCTCTGCAGACCGACGAACTCTGCCCATGTAACCGTGAAGTAGGCGGCGACGTAATCGCAGCTTAATGCGTATTCCCGAAAAGTGGTTTCAGTTTTCGGATAAGAATTCGCGGTAAATAATGACTTAGAGCCTGATGCGTGAATGTTTATGAAGGCATCAGGCTCTAAATCCAGGGCAACCAGGACCGGGCACTTAAAGCAAAAAATCACAGGCTCCGATCTTACCGGTGCACTTTCGAAAACAAAAAACAGATTTCGGAAGAGATTGCACATCAAAAACTAAAAACATCAATTTGCACATGGCCCATTGGCAAAATCATTAGGAGAAACATCATGTCCATCGATTCCTTGAAATCCCGCCTTGGCGATTTTGCTAAGGACGTTCGTTTGAATCTTGGCTCCATGGGAACTGATGAATCTCTGACCGCTCAACAGAAATACGGCCTGATCGTCGCTTGCGCCATCGCAACACGCAATGATGGCGTGAAAAAAGCCCTTATCGCAGAAGCTACTCCGCACCTGTCCCCGGAAGCAATGAGCGCTGCCAAAGCTGCTGTATCAATCATGAGCATGAACAACGTCTACTACCGCTTCGTACACCTCTCCTCTAACCAGCAGTATGGAACCATGCCTGCTAGATTACGCATGAATGTGATTGGCAGGCCGGGCGTAGACAAAGTAGATTTTGAATTGTGGTCGCTTGCTGTATCCGCCATCAATGGCTGCGGCATGTGCATTGATAGCCATGAAGCTATCCTGCGCAAAGCCGGAGTAACTGCCGAGATGGTGCAAACAGCTGTTCGTTTTGCATCAATCATCCAATCTGCTGCTATAGCCCTTGAAGCAACAGAGCTGGAATTGGAAGCAGCTGAATAATAGCCACACGGCGGTTGTCGAAAATTGAGACGGGAAGCAAACCTCAAGAAAATAGAGGATGGTAGTCAACGTTGACTTACTCAGAAACAGCCGACAAGCCGCCCATGGAAACTACCATAATTGCGCTAATGCTGGAGTTTCTATGCGCCGGGACGTCCTGAATACATCTTTTTACCCACTTATTAATATATCACTGAGTATCTTCTTCACATTAACCGCCAGAACAAGCCTCTTATATGAATACCGCCATGCCCTGCAACCGCAGCCTTAAAATATTTCGCAAATGAGCAATACAATCAGCACGATCAGATCGATAAACACCCGATGTTTGCGATCATCGGCATAACAATGGCACTGCGAACCGACCAGGTAAAAGCACACAAAATTGCGTAGGCTGTCGAGTTACCTGCCTGGGAAAAGTTGAAAATGCCCTCTCGCAGCCTATGCGAGGGCAATGGTATATCATCACACACCAACCATCTGCTTTCACCCATGTACTCCAAACATCGGGAAGTGGACAATGATATCAGTAGCGGCAATATTCCAACCTAGGAAACCGGGAACATATTCCGGGGTCACGTATCTGGAACAGAGCAGCTTATGCCGTTTTTCTGCGATCATCACGATGAGAGATCATCGCTTGCTCGTTGTCACCAATGAAGTCACGAATAATCGGCACTGCATCCCGTTCTTTAGACAGGATTAACTGGAATACCATGAGCCGCCCGTGCAGAAAGTTCATTTCACAGCCTGACAGATAAAACTCCCACATTTTGCAGAAGCGCTCATCATATAATTCTTTGATTTTGTCCCGGTTACGCTCAAAATTCAGGCGCCAGTCTCTCAGAGTATAATAGTAGTGCAGCCGTAAGACTTCGTTATCACATACCCAAAGACCAGTTTTTTCAATGTCAGCGAAAGTCTCTGAAAGAGCAGGACAATACCCACCTGGGAAGATGTATTTACTCAGAAATGGGCCGGTTACACCTGGAGGTCCACTGCGACCAATCGAGTGAATAACAGCGTAGCCATCTTGCTTCAGGCAATCTTTGACCTTGGTAAAGTAAGCGCCCAGATTGCCGTGGCCAACATGTTCCATCATTCCAACAGAAACAACGCGGTCAAACTCACCTGCAAACTCGTTGTAATCCAGACATACAAAATCAATGTTGCCCTCAAGACCGGCAGCCTTCACCCGCTCTTCAGCAATTTTGATCTGTTCGGTAGATACGTTGAGAGATGTCACCTGTGCACCAGTCTGCGCCATGCGAATAGCCAGAGATCCCCAACCACCGCCAATTTCAAGCACCGACATACCCGGCTTCAGGTCCAGTTTCGCAACAACATGATCCAGCTTGGCCTGCTGGGCGTCCTCAAGTGTATCTTCAGGTGTACGATAATATGCGCAGCTATAATTGAGCCCATCATCCAGAAAGAGTCGGTACAGGTCCGTCGACAGATCGTAATGATGACGTACCTGCGCTTTGTTTTTCCTCAGATTCAGGCCCAGGCGCCGACGGCTGTGTCCCTCTTTCATGAACGTTAGAATTCGTTGAACAGGATGTTCTGTAAGCAGGCCATCATTCACCATGAACACAGCAACCAGATCCTTCAAAGTATGACCCGGCTCCATGGTGATCAAACCATCCATATAGGCTTCAGCTGCTTTCAGCTCAGGATCAATCAAAAGCGTATAGGGAAGCTTCTGACTGTGAAAACGCAACGCAGCGGACGGGCCGCTTTCATCACTGCCAAAAACATGCTTTTTGTTTTTGGCATCAAAAACTGTAAGCTGCCCTTTCTGGACAAAATCCGATAAAATTTTCGAAAGTGCACGCATTTTAATTCCCCCTATCATCTCTTTTAGCTGACTTACCAGGGCGTCTTATTACGAGGCTCTTATTATATGAGCTTAGGTAACTTTGGATTTAACCTAGAGAAAAAGACAGCCACAAGGCAACTCCGCAGGAAGTCTCACCCGAATATTCATGGTCGAAAATTCGCAGGAACTTGCAGGAACACGCCATTTCACTTGACCTTGAGCTATTTTCGGGACAAACGATCAACTTGCTATCTGTCGAAAAGATAAGCACTTTCAATTCTGTTATGTATTATTTGCTTGTTTGGGATGGGGTTCTGTGTCTGTTGTTTTGAAATCGGTCATCTCCGAAACCGCCCAGTTTCTTGAAAATAAACTCACCTCTCTTCTGGGGGATACAGTTCGTTCTGAGGAATTGGCCCGCCCTGAACGCTTATTGGAAGCGATGAACTATGCGGCGCTGTCTGGCGGCAAACGCCTGCGCCCGGTTCTGATGGTGGAAGCTGCCCGCTTGTTCGGTCACGAGGATGAAGGCACCCTCGTTGCCGCATCAGCACTGGAATGCATCCACTGTTACTCCCTCGCCCATGACGACCTGCCAGCAATGGATAATGACGATATGCGTCGTGGTCGCCCAACAACCCATAAGGCATTTGACGAAGCAACCGCTATCCTTGCAGGCGATGCGCTGTTGACAATCGCCTTCGATTTTATCGCTGATGAGCAGGTGCATCCTGATCCGGCAATCCGCCTGCGTTTGTCTCAGGAACTGGCCCGCGCGTCCGGCATTGGCGGCATGGCAGGCGGCCAGATGCTTGACCTGTCCTCTGAGCATCGCGACAGAACAGAAGCCGAAATCCGTCAACTACAGTCGATGAAGACCGGCGCCCTCATTCGTTATGCATGCCGCGCAGGCGCAATTCTCGCAAATGCCACTGACGATGACATCGCCCGCCTCACCCGCTTTGGCGAAATCATCGGTCTGGCGTTCCAGCTGGCTGATGACCTGCTGGACCTGGCGGGCGATGCAGAAGTAGTTGGAAAAGCAACAGGGAAAGATGCAGAAGCTGGCAAGGCAACCCTCGTCAGCCTGCTTGGTGAAGGCCACACCCGTCAGGAACTCGCTCGCCTGACCAGCGAAGCAGATGAGCTGCTGGCACCATATGGTTCAAAAGCCAACACCTTGAAGACGCTGGCCCGCTACATCGCAGATCGCGAAAGTTAAACCATCTATGCCCGGACAAACTCAACGTCAGCTTCCGGAAAAACAACAAGACCGCCCTCAAAGGTACTCAGTCAACGAGCGTGTTGTTTTGATGCTCACTGTTTTACTCTCTGGTAGAGTGCTCTTAGTCAGGCGTAGTGTACCCATCACTCACTCTCCGCAACAACCAGACTCCCCGGCAGTTGCTGTCCTTCACCGCCATAAGCCAATGGATGGTTTTTCCGTTCATACTGAACCACAAGAACCGGAACACCTGCTTCGCGAGTTTTGCGCTCACTTTGTTTCTGCAAGCAATCGCGTCATCCCGCCCGAACTGTTGCAGATCCACATCAAACAACATTTTCTGTACATGAATAAGTATTTTCTTTGACCTTCATAACCATCAAACAGATAGTTAACACTGAAGCATATGGACAGGAGATTGCTTTATGAATCATTATATGATGGAAGGTTTCGCCCTTTGGCAAGTTGTCGTTATGATTGTCTGGGTACTGGTTCTTGTCATCCCAATCGCCAGAATACTGAATCGTCTCGGTTTTTCAAGGATCTGGACTATTCTGGCTTTTATTCCCCTAGTCAATCTGATCTTCCTCTGGTTCCTCGCGTACACTCACTGGCCGATCGAAGACAGGATGTAGCCTGCTACTTCACGCAGATGACCTGATGATCTCCGATAATGTCCGGCAAGTTTCCGGGCATCATAAACACTGCGCTTGGCGTTCCGGCGGCAGCCCATACTTCGTCATGGCTCAGAAGATCCTCATCCACAAAAACCGTCAGTTGCTGCTTGTGTCCCAGTGGTGGAATACCGCCAATGGAGAACCCGGTGACGTTTCTGACAAACCTGGCATCTGGCCGCCCAACAGGCCCGCCGACAACTGTAGAAATCGCGTCCTCATTAACGCGATTTGTTCCGCTCGCCAGAACCAGAATTGCTTCTTCAGTATCCAGATTCTGAAAGATAAGGGATTTGACGATCTGCTCCTGAGCACAGCCCAGCGCCAGCGCAGCCTCTGCTGCTGAACGGGAGGAATCCGGCAACTCTACCACTTTCAGCCCAAGCCCACGATCATCTAAAAAACTCTGAAACTGCTTTGCCCGCTTACTTTGCAACGTCTCACCCATCCTCTGGCCCTTACCTCATCTAAATCGTGGTTGGCGCTGATATCCCGAACCGCTCTTTCAAAAACCTCAGCGCCAACGCCTGCGCGTCATCATTGATGGAATGGTCAAGCCCTGCCAGATCATGCGTCTCTACATCAAACCCGGCATTCGCGAATGCAGCCCTAGCAGCACCAAGGTATGCCACTGGCACCACGTCATCCTCATTGCCATGCAGCAACATCACCGGAGGACGCGAAACCATCTGCTCCACCAGATGCTCCGGCCCGCCCAGAAAACCTGAGAAACTCAGCAATCCCGCCGCTTCAGGAAAACGCCGGGGGCCCACATGTAAAGCAACCATAGCTCCCTGCGAAAAGCCACCCAGCACCATGTCCCGCTCCCGCAGATCATAATGCTTCAGCTCCGCATCCAGCACCCGGTTGATCAATGGAGCAGCTACCTGCACACCAATCCAGACTTCCCTAACGTCAAACTCAGAAGCAGCAAACCACTGCCGCCCCTTAACCCAATGCGCACATGGCTCTGGCCCGTTCAGGCAAACAATCGCGGTCTCTGGCAGCTCATCACGCAAAACACGCACCATTGGCTCCATATCACCTGCATCACCACCATACCCATGCAGCAATACCAGCAACTTGTGCACTGGCGCATGGCTCGGCTCCAGGCGAATGCATTCCAGCTCATGCATACTCATTCAGCTTCGTTCATCCTCATATAACCACCATGATCCTGAAACACACCATTCTTCACAAGTGTATTCATAACCTCACAGTCAAAATAGCGCTGCCAGCACAAACCATCAGTCTGTTGCACAACACCAGCACCGTCGACAAACTGGCTGAGATTACGGAGAGCGCATAAATCACGCGCTCCATTAATCAAAATATCTTCGAACCTGCCATTGATGGATTGCGCCGCCAGGATCGAGGCTCTGCCTGCAAACAAAACATCATTCGCAAAATCTGCAGAACTCTTCATCACAGGAATGGCTCAACGCGTTTCAGACTGGCAGTGTTTCCCGCCCTTTTTTCATCACGCGGTAATAGGACCAAAACAACCGCGCTGCAGTTCCACGATGAGGAGACCACGCCTCTGCAATTTTAGCAAGCACCTTTCCCTCGGGGCGCTCTTCCAGATCAAGCGCATGATGCACAGCCGACTGCAACGCCACATCACCAACCGGAAACACATCCGGGTGCCCCGCGCAAAACAGCAGAAATACATCCGCCGACCACGGGCCGATACCTTTGATCTCACAAAGCCGTTTGTGCGCCACCTCACCCGGCCAATCCACCACTTCACTCAGGCATAAGCCTGCTATCAGCTCTTCGGCAATCGCCTTCAAGCTTTGCAGTTTGGCATTGGAGAGCCCAACACCGAGCAATTCCTCATCACCCCTGGAAAGCAGCACATCCGGCTCAAACGGCACCACAAGCGCCTCAAGCCGTGCCCAGATGCTCGCTGCAGCAGCCACTGAAAGCAGCTGCGCCACAACGATATTGCAAAGTCCGGCAAAATCAGCAGAGCGCCTGCGCAAAGGCACCTCACCCGCAACATCAGCAACATGAGCAAGTCGCTCATCCAACTGCACCAAAGATGCGAGCTCCCGCTCAATATCCTCAAGCGTATCTATAGGTCTCAACGCCCCCTCCTCACGCAAGCAAAGATGCTTTACTAACAAGCTGTCCATATTCCAAGCAGAACCATTTCGCAAATGAACTCACCTGTCTACCGCTTTGCTCCATCTCCTAACGGCCACCTCCATCTCGGCCATGCTTATTCGGCCATCCTCAACGATGAAGCTGCAAAGCAAACCAGTGGGAGATTCATGTTACGCATTGAGGACATCGACACGATCCGCTGCACACCACAACTGCAGGAAGATATGCTGGAAGACCTGAAATGGCTCGGTCTGCACTGGGAAACACCGGTCCGCAGACAATCAGAACACTTCAGCGAATATGGCAAAGCACTGGGGAAGCTGGAGGCAATGGGCGTTGTCTACAAGGCCCTCCTCACCCGCGCACAGATCAAACGCTTCGTTGCACAGCAGGATGCATCAAACGCGCCTTGGCAGCGAGACCCTGACGGCGCTCCACTCTATCCCGGCGACAACCGCATCCTCTCAGAGCAAGAGCAGCAAGCCCTTCAAGACTCAGATGCTTCCTATGCCTTGCGCCTGAACATGGCCAAAGCCACCAGATTGGCTGGCCCGGCTCTCAGCTGGAACGAAGCACATCATGGGAAAATTCAGGCAGACCCCGCAGCCTGGGGTGATGTAGTCCTTGCCCGCAAAGACACCCCAACCAGCTACCACCTCTCAGTAGTCGTAGACGACGCCCTGCAAGGCATCACTCACGTTCTACGCGGCAAAGACCTCTACCACGCCACCAGCGTCCACCGCCTGCTTCAAACCTTACTGGACCTGCCAGAACCGCACTACGAACACCACGATCTCATCCTCGACAAAACAGGCCGCAAACTGGCTAAGTCCGCCAAAGACACATCCCTTCGCGAATTAAGAACAAACGGTGTTACTCCAGAGCAAATCAGAGAGAAGCTGGCTTTCTAAAATTTAGAGACTAATGAAAAGAGGATCGCCGGAAGCTGACTGTAGGAGCCGAAGGTTTTCACATTTACCTCATCAACCCGCTGGTCACAGAACTTCAAAACATTCATCCCAGCCGCCTTTGCAGCATGAATTCCAACCTCACTGTCATCAACCACAATACAACGTTCCGGCGAGGATTCCATAACCCGAGCGGCATGCAGGAAGAGCCCGGGATCTAGTTTCCAGACTCCAACTTCACAGGAGCTAAAGATTCTGGAGCCAAAGAAACGCTTCAGGTCTGTTTTCGCCAAAGCAACTTCAATCCTGGCCATAGGCCCACTGGAAGCAATGCACATCGGTACTGATATTTCGGTAAGAGCTGCGATTACACGCGGAAATGCTCTCTCAATAGCCCTGCACCTGAATGAACAACAGCCAGAAGCTCACCATAAAGATGGAGATGGTAGTGGTTATGGCGATTCCGTTGGTGGACATGGCGTGGCCGGTGCCAAACTGGTTAGCCATGATGAAGGAGAATACGCCTGTCGGACAAGCTGCGATCAGCGTTGCAACCCCCACCCAAACGGAGGGTAAGCCCACCACATAGGCAGCAACGACAAATACCACAAGCGGCATCAGGAGCGACTTGATGATCGCCAGTACGCCGCCAATCGCCAGATTACCGCGGATACCATAGTTTACCATACTCATTCCCACGGCGACGAGTGCCACAGGTGAGGCAGCTTTCGCCAATGGTGCCAAAACGTCATCAGCTAACTTTGGGATTTCCAGACCTGTCACATTCCACAGCAACCCGCCAACAACACCGTGAAGGATCGGGTTTGCCAACAAGCCTTTACCAACTGCAATTAATAGCTCTTACCTGGATCGAGGCGCCTTATGCCCATCAATCACCACCGCTCGCTCCATCAGCACAGAAGACGTCAGAGCGGTCAATGGTGCGTGGAATACAATGAGAAGCGAAATCAGGAGTGTCCCTTCAGCTCCATAAACCCCATCAATCAATGGAATGCCCACCAGCACAGTGTTGGAGAAAGACGCCGTCAATCCGGCAATCACCGCTGCACGCGCTTCACGCCTGAACCCTGTACGAACAATCAGACCACCCAGACATGCAATAACAGTCATGGATCCGTAGTAAGTCACCCAGTAACTCCAGGGTGAAATTGCATCGAGATCTGCGAGGCCCAGGCTGCGGAACAACAGGATCGGAATAAGCAGGTTCACACAGAACTTGCTCAGAATATTGCCCGGACTGCGGTCCGGATATCCAACATTAGCAACAACATACCCAATACCAACAAGAGCAAAGATCGGGAAAACGACGAAAATGACCTGAACAATCATGGAGGGCTCGAATGAGGGAACAAGACCTTATCAGTAGCCCAGAAAGTTCAAGATCCAAAGCCAGAAACTCATTGTGATTATTGAGAAAATGGTTGTCAAACTGATGGAATTCGCACTCATAGCGTGTCCGGTTCCAAACTGGCTGGCATAAAGATAAGCCACAACACCGGTTGGGCAGGCCGCCGCCAGTGTCGCCACCCCAACCCAAAGGGGTGAGAGCGGAAAGACGTAAATGCCCAGAGCCAATACCAGCGCAGGCATCAGCACAATCTTGAGCAAGCTCAACACACTGCCAATGGCAATGTTACCACGCACACCATAGTTCAGCAGCGTCACGCCAACAGAAAACAGCGCAACAGGGCTAGCTGCATTCGCCAGAGGTTGCAGCACACCATCCAGCAACACAGGCAGTTCATAACCTGAGAGATTCCAGCCCACGCCCAGCAGAATAGCGATAACCAACGGGCTCTTGATTAACGTGGTGAACAGCGAATGCACAACATCCCTGAAAGGCCGTGCCTCCTGATAGCCATCCACCACCACCGCCCGCTCCATCGCGAGCACAAACACCAGTGTCACACAAGGTGCATGCACAGAGATGATCAGTGAGACCGGAACCAGCGCCTCCTTACCAAGTGCTGAGGTGATCACCGGGATACCCACCAAAGACATGTTGGAGAACGCCGCCGAAAACCCGCCAATACAGGCAGCTCTAGCTTCCCGACCGAAGGCTTTGCGGACCATATAGCCACCAAGCACTGCACAGGTTGCCAGCGCCGTGTAGTAGGTGCCCCAAAGTGCCCATGGGTTCAACCCGGAAAGATCAGAAGTTGCCAGGGTGCGGAAGATCAGAACCGGAATAAGCACGGTGATACAAAAGGTACTGAGGTTGTCACCAACCTGCTTACTCAGCAATCCGGCATAACCGAATCCATAACCCACACCCACTGTCGCGAAAATGGGAAACACCACATGCATCGTACTAAAAAGCATTCCGTGTCCGCTCTTTTTTCTACCTTACAGCACTTCCCCGGAGCACAAGTCAACACGCTTGCAGCAGCAAAAAACAAAATCGTGGTGGAACCTTGCCAGAACAGGGAGAACTTTTTCTGCCAGTGTTTTAGGCTCTTCTTCGAGGATTGATCAAGGAGTTATCTCATGCCTGCGCCCAAACCGGCCCCAAACCAGGATGTTGTAAGGCTGGTACACGACCTGAAAACACCGCTGTCTGCCATGAAAACGGCTTCTGATCTGATCGCGCAGGAACCACTCAGCGATCAGCAGCAACATCATCTGAACACCTTGCAGACAGCTATCAATTCTCTCGGGGATCTGACAGGCACGATCCTCGGCGCGAACAGGCAGGCGGAACATCATAGCGACAGTGCAATCAGTCCGGAACCGGAACGCAGATCACTTCTGGAACAGCTCTCCTACATTGCAGATCTGTTCTCACCCGAGGCAGTAAGCTCCGGCAACACCCTGACCCATCGCTGGCCACGAGAGGCAATGGCGGCCTATCAAACCCGGTCGGATGAGCTGCAGCGCATTCTCGCCGTGCTGGTCGATAACGCCATTTTGTACAGCAACCAGGGCACAATCACGCTCAGTGCGCACATCAGGTTCTCGAACCACCGGCCCACCATTGTGGTAATGCTCAGGGATGCCGGGCCGGGCCTGACACCAGAGCAGGAATCGCATCTGGACGCTGCCTCAACGCCAAACTGCAAATCTAACGGTCACGGCCTCGGGTTCCGGGGCGCACAGCAACTTGCCCGCGATCATCGGGGAGACCTTAGACTCGTCATCAACACCGAGCATGCAGCCTGCTTCGAGCTGATTTTGCCAATCCATGAGATTAAGCAGACACAGCAGCTTTCATCTCCAACCCGGAATATTTCCCACTCCCCGCTTTCTGGCTCTGTGCTGGTGGTTGATGATAACGCACCTAATCGGCAGCTACTGGCAGCAATCTTCTCATCATTCGGTCTGACAGTCCGCATCGCAGACAGCGGCAAACAGGCCCTGGCAATGCAATCAGAAGCACCATCCGATCTGATCTTTCTGGATTTGAATATGCCGGAAATGAGCGGTTCAGAAGCGCTCACTCAGTTGCAGGCTAACAGCCACGCCAAAGCAAAAGCCTGTTTCGCGATCACCGCAAGCATCGCACCAGAAGACCGCCCAGCGCTTTTCAAACAAGGCTTTACGCAAATTCTGGAAAAGCCAATCAACCCCTCAGCCCTCTACAGCCTGCTGGAAAGCACTTTTCAAAAGGTCAGTTAACCAATCCGCACAAAGGAGGCATCCAGCGCTTCATCAAGGCGATCATTGCCCCAGTAAAGATCGCCCTTTTCGGTTATCAGGCTTGGCGCCCCAAACACACCAAGCGCCTCCGCCTCAGCAACCGCTGCCCGCAAACCAATCTTGACTTCAGTGGTTTCGGCCTGGCGCATAACTTTATCTGCATCCAGATCCAGCTCACGTAACAAGGCGATCATCAGCTCTGACTTGGAAGTATCCTCATCCAGCGCAAAGGCCATATGAAACACAGCGCGGGTGAATGCCCCAATCCACGGCTCTTTCCGCCCTGCAAAAGCAATCCGGGAGGCAAGCAGACTATGCTGAGGAAAGATGCGTGGTTTCCTCCAAGGTAACCCGAGGTTTGCGGCAGTACGCGCAACATCCCGCCACATATAAGCCCCCTTTTTCGGGTTCTCTACAAACGGAGAACTCTCTAATCCCTGACGTCGGAAAATTGGTCCCAACAGAAAGGGCCGCCAATCAATATCAATTCCCCTGTCTTTCGCAAGCTGCTCAATACGTGCTGCGGTCAGGTAGGAGTATGGGCTGGCAAATTCATAATAAAACGCGAGCCGAGGCATTTATTCTCTTTCTGATCCAATAGACCGGTAAGTCCCAACCGACGGCAATGGAAACAATTTGAATTTATCTCGCAGGCCTCTATATGGTAGTTTGGCGCTGCGAGACATAATCTTGCTGAGCACCAGTGAAATTTCAAGGCAGCATATTGGCGCAACCTCTGAAAATAAACATACCGCCTTATATCTCAAAAGAGCGAACTCAGGAATTCCCGTGGCAAAAGACGGATCGAAGACTTCAATCCCAAAAAAAATCATCAGGTTTTGCGGTGAACACCCATTCACGGTGATCCTGACATATATCGTTGTCGTCTCAGCAATCTTCGTGATTTTCCCGAGGCTGGATATCTGGGCCTCCACATTCTTTTACGACGGTGAAGGCAGTTTCCCTGTTTCAAAAGACCCGTTCTGGCGCAGTCTGCGATATTTCGGCGTCTACGTCTTCCAGTGGGTCGCAGGTCTGTCCTTGTTTGTGATGTTCTTCAAGCTCGCGTTTCCAAAGGTAAAGGCCTTAATGGATCTCCGCCACCCGATCTTCGTCGTATCAACGCTCATTCTCGGACCCGGCCTTGTCGTCAACACGTTCTTCAAAAACATGTGGGGTCGCCCACGCCCACGCCAAACCGACATCTTCGGCGGAGACCTGCCGTTCATCGGTGTTTGGCAACCTACTAACCACTGTGATAGTAACTGCTCGTTTATATCCGGTGAGGCATCCGCATCCATCTGGCTGTTTGTGCTGGTCTTCATCGCTCCCAAAACCTGGCGCATTCCACTGGCAACAGCGATCGGAACGTTGGTCTTTTTACTCTCCGCCAACCGTGTGGCTTTCGGCGGGCACTATTTTTCAGACACCCTGCTTTCCTGGGGCATCACCATGCTCGTAATTATCGGTGTCTATCACTATCTGTACCAACGCACACCAGCATGGGCCCGGCCAGACAATCTGGACACATCCTTCACCAAAGGTGGCAACTGGCTCCGCACCAAACTTTGCACTGCCGCTTGCTGGTGCGCGAGAAGCGCCAGGCTCTTCCTGGGCAGGTTCAAATAGCCAGCTCTAAAACAAAAAGCTCCGCATTCAGCTGCAGAGCCTTTTTCAATGTCACGCAAAGAGCCTAGATCTCGGTCGGCTCCATATCCTCCCGGATTTCCCGAAGCAGATTGTAACTCCCGTTGCTCACCAGATCGTAAACCTCATCAAACCCATCATTCGCTCCGTAATACGGGTCCGGCACATCCTTCTGCTCATCCTGAAGCAACAAGCGTACATTTGCTGTATGCAGATATGGTGCTTTTGCCTGAATGTTCATTAAGTTGCTGGCATCCATCGCGATGATATAATGGAACTTCTCAAAGTCCTCCTCACTCAGCTGGCGAGCTTCCTGATTGGAAATATCAACGCCATGCTTTTGCGCTGTCTGGATGCTGCGAATATCCGGCTTTTTGCCGCTGTGCCAATTCGCAGTTCCTGCGGAATCCACGTAAATCTGTTCTTCCAACCCAGCTTGTTTGACATGATGGCGGAAGATACCCTCTGCCAACGGGCTACGACAAATATTGCCAAGACACACAAACAGTACACGACGCTGCAACAACACCACTGCTCTCTCCAAATCTGACTGTCCGAATATTTAACCCAGCCTAAATCTTTGTTCCAGACTTTCGCACGGGTCTACTCAAATATCCGTGGATTTACGAGCCAGAAAATCCTATTAAATTTGAGACGCCCATACAACAAAACCAAAGGTGGCCTTGTGCCCGAGCTGTTGACCTCTGCCGAAAAGGAAATTGCCCTTACAGTATTACCGGATTGGACCTTGTCTGAAGATGGCAACACGATAGCACGTACATTCACCTTCCGGTCCTTTACGCGCGCATTTGGTTTTATGACCAGCGCTGCAATTCTGGCAGAAAAGTTGAATCACCATCCTACATGGACGAACACCTACAACAAAGTCGAGGTGTTACTTACCACCCATGACGCAGGTGGGCTGACCGAGCTGGATTTCGAGCTTGCCCGCAAACTGGACAAGCTGTGCCAGGTTTGATCACCTTCAGGGAGAGTGCAATCAGCATTCAATCTTGAACTGGCGCACCTCATCTACCATCTCAGCCTCAATCAGCACATGTCCGTCCTGCTGGCACATATGTGGAATATCGATTACAGACATTGGATCAGTAGCTTTCACAACAAGCTGCTCACCCTTTTCCATACGCTTAAGATGCTTGCGCGTCTTCATCACCGGCAGTGGGCAGTTGAGACCTCTCAGGTCCAGAATATTTGTATCTTCCACCAATGTTTCACCAGGTACTCGAGTATGGCACTGTGTTCGATGCTGGGCTAACGGAACTTTGCGCAACAGTAAAGTGAATATTTGGGGGTTGAACCATGGCGACAATGAAAGTCTGCGGAAAAGCGGATGCTGGCAGAGCGCTTGAGGTTTTAGATTTCTGGTGGACCGCAGGTCGGCCGAATTGGTTTAACGGCGGCGAGTCATTCGATCAGGAAATTCGTGCGAACTTTGAAGCCGACGTAGAAGCCGCCAATCTCGGAGACTATGACGGCTGGACAGCAACTCCACACGGCACCCTGGCTCTCCTTTTGCTGCTCGATCAATTCCCGCGCAACATCTACCGCGGCTCACCAAAAGCATATGCATCCGATCACAAGGCTGTAAAGATCGCTCTGGAGTCGCTGAAGAGGAACTTCCACACTGCCTTTCCAATAAGCTATCGCATGTTCTTCTTTCTGCCCTTCGAACATTCTGAAGAGATGGATATGCAGGATTTGAGCGTGGATCTGTTCCGCGGCCTTGGCGATCAGGACACCTACCATTACGCGTTGATCCATATGGACGTGATCCGCCGGTTTGGCCGTTTCCCGCACCGAAATGAAACTCTTGGGCGCACATCAACACGTGAGGAGGCCACGTTCCTCGCATCTGGTGGATTCAGCGCCTGACCCGAATGGCTGCAAATTAAACATATTCCATCATGATTACAAAACAGGCAGATTCAATTTAAAGCTCTGCCTGTTTTTTTTACAGTCACTTTAATCGTATGTCCACCGGTTCAGCACTTCTTCAAGAGAGTTCAATTTCAATCAAATCTCTGAATTTCCGATATTATTCCAAAACTCAAACATACGGAATCTACGCACAGATCAACATTTCCGAAAACTGGCATGTTCCTTGAAAGAGAAGAGGCGAGCGTGCCGGCCGGGCATTCTGATAACGACCAGATAACTGGCATTTTCCCGGTCCTGAAGTGGTCACCAGAACTCTTTACGGCGCAATCTATGAGAGAGGGGAACGGGAAACTGATATGAAAATTATTATGGCAATCATCAAGCCCTTTAAGTTGGATGAAGTGCGCGACGCACTCACAACTTTGGGCATCCAGGGCCTCACAGTTACCGAAGTCAAAGGCTATGGGCGACAGAAGGGGCACACAGAAATTTATCGCGGCACCGAATACGCCGTCACCTTCCTCCCAAAATTAAAAGTCGAGGTCGCAGTTCCAGCAGACATGGCGGAAAAAGTTGTCGAAGCCATTGGCAGCGCGGCACAGACTGGCCAGATCGGTGACGGTAAAATCTTCGTCTATTCTATTGATCAAGTCGTCCGCATTCGCACCGGCGAAGCCGACGCAGAAGCAATATAATTTACGTGAAGGGGATAGAGAATATGAAAAGCGCCTCCACCCTTGTTGCCACAGGTTCAATCCTGGCACTTTCCGCAGGTCCGGTCATGGCGGTAGAAAAATACGCCCTTGCTGTCGACACTGCCTACATCTTCAACACCCTGCTCTTCCTGATTGGCGGCTTTCTGGTGATGTGGATGGCTGCGGGCTTCGCCATGCTGGAAGCTGGCCTCGTACGCAGCAAAAACGTTTCCATGCAGTGCCTTAAAAACATCGCCCTCTACTCAATCGCTGGTCTGATGTTCTGGATCACTGGTTATAACCTCATGTACACTGGCGTAGATGGCGGAATCATGGGCTCCTTCGGCCCCTATTCGTTTGACCCTGTCGGCGGCAACGCTCTGGGAACCGGGTATTCCAATTCGTCTGACTGGTTCTTCCAGATGGTCTTCTGCGCAACTACAGCATCGATCGTATCCGGCACCCTGGCAGAACGCATTAAGCTCTGGGCCTTCCTGATCTTCGTTGTTGTCCTCACTGGCATTCTCTACCCAATCACCGGCTCCTGGCAGTGGGGCGCGGGCTGGCTCTCAGAAATGGGCTTTGCCGATTTTGCAGGCTCTACGCTCGTTCACTCCGTTGGTGGCTGGGCAGCGCTGTCCGGCGCAATCATTCTCGGCGCACGTAAAGGCAAATACGGGAAAAACGGTCAGGTTCATGTGATGCCAGGCTCCTCCATGCCGCTGGCAACTCTGGGTACCTTCATTTTGTGGCTAGGCTGGTTCGGCTTCAACGGCGCTTCCCAGCTTGCAATGGGCACCATTGGCGACGTAACAGATATCTCCCGTATTTTCGCAAACACCAACATGGCAGCTGCGAGCGGCGTTCTCACTGCAATTACTTTGACACAGGTTCTCTACAGGAAGGTCGATGTGACTATGGCTCTGAACGGTGCATTGGCTGGCCTTGTGTCCATCACCGCAGAACCACTGGCCCCAAGTGTGCCTCAGTCCGTCATCATCGGCGGTGTTGGTGGTGCGATTGTAGTCTTTGCTGTCCCAATGCTCGACAAGATGAAGATCGACGACGTGGTCGGTGCTGTCCCGGTTCACCTGCTCTCCGGCATCTGGGGCACTCTTATCGTACCGCTATCTAACTCTGACGCGTCTTACCTCACCCAGTTCATCGGGGTTGCAGCCGTCGGCATCTTCACTTTCATTGCTTCCACCATTGTCTGGCATGTAATACACATGTTTGTTGGCCTGCGCGTCACGGAAGAAAACGAAGCCATGGGCCTCGACAAAGCCGAGATTGGTGTTGAAGCCTATCCGGAATTCGGAGTCGGCTCCCAGCGCCTGTAAGTTCGCGCTAATTCCAGGAGGATCAAAACACTCTCCCGGAATTAAAAGATGAAATCACAAAGCCCGGCAACCACCGCCGGGCTTTTTCTTTGGCAGCATTTGCCAGCCCTTCATTTTCTCTCAATAAATAGCTCTGCTCTCAAACCCTAAATACTACAAAATCAAAACAACCCAAAAACTTAGGAAAGTTGATACCCCAGCTTACTAGTCGGTTCAAATCCGGCTACTACATTTGAAAGACGGACTTCATCTTTCATAGGTGGTACTTTCAGGAATGCCATATACGTCCATTTCTAATCAAGATTCGCTCTTCATCCTACGTCCAGACAAAAAGGCGCAAGTGCCCGAACTTTGGAGTCCGAGGATGAAAAGGGATTTGGAAGCAGCGGTAAAAAAAGCCAGCCACATGTGGCAAAGCGCGTTCAATGCGGGCGATGCTCAAGGCTGTGCTGACTGCTATGAGGCAAACGCTGTTATGGAGGCCAAACCGTTTGGCACCTATCACGGACGAGCCGAAATTCTCGAATTCTGGCAAATGCTCATTCGGGAAGGCTTCTCAAAGATCGAATACATCAACCCCAAAATAGTCGCCTCAGGCGAAAGCTCTGCAATCCTTTCTTCCGACTGGAAGATGAACAAAGCACATGGCAACATTTCAAAAGAACTCTGGGTGATGCAGTCAGACGGCACTGCCCTGCTCAGAGAAGACTACTTCAACGCTGCTTCATGAGGTTGCGCGATTAAGCCCGGCACGCGAGCCTGCATGTTTTCGAGCGCTGGAGTCCCGGTTTTTTCCGTCTCGCAGGCGGTAAATTTTTTGATGTTGATTGGCAGCGAAGAATTACGCAGGTCAGGTTTTGATCTTTGTAATACCAACCTGCATAATCATTGACCTGTTATTGCCCAGTCCCGTGATGCAATTGTTTTGATCCGCCCTGTTTCAGCAATTAATCG
>CANNAV010000039.1 GCA_947502585.1 uncultured Pseudovibrio sp. | reverse complement strand
TATGGAAACTATGATGGATGGAAAGAAAGTCTGGAGCGAAAAGTTTGTAGATCAAACCTGATCTGACAAAGCACCGCGACAAAACGGAAACTGTCAGATCATGTCTGAACTTCTACAGATCAACCCGCCAAACCTGAAATCCGAATTTACAGCAGACCTGGGACTTGACCAGCCTATATGCCCCCTCAGTTAAGCCCTAAGCAGTTTCCACTTCGAAGATGCTGGCCTCTATCCGCTTGCCCGTATCAGCATTGAATAGATGTACACCTGACAGCATCAGCTCCACGTAGACTACCTTACCAGCTTGATGAGTTATCTCCGGATCTTCGCGAACAACCATATGCTCCCCGGTCTCCAGCACAACATGCACATACGTAGTGTCCCCAAGATACTCTTCAAGCAAGACTTCAGCCTTCAGATAGCTCTCCCCCGCGTCATGGTGTAAAACGCCATGGGAGGGGCGGATACCGAGTGTGACATTTGTCGGGATGACAGAAGCAGTGTCGGAGATTACCAACAGTGTCCCATCTTTCAGCCGTACACTGTTTTCATTAAGCTTATCCAGCTGCAAAAAATTCATATTGGGCGAGCCTATGAAACCTGCCACAAATCGGTTTGCCGGCCGATCATAAAGATCTCGCGGAGTTCCGACCTGCTGGACCTCGCCACCGTTCAGGACCACGATACGATCAGCCAGTGTCATGGCCTCGACCTGATCGTGGGTCACGTACACCATGGTTGCGGCCAGGCTTTGATGAAGACGCGCGATTTCCAGCCGCACTTGCCCCCGCAATGCTGCATCCAGATTTGAGAGTGGTTCATCAAACAGGAAAATCCTGGGATCTCTCACAATCGCCCGCCCAATGGCAACACGTTGGCGTTGTCCACCTGAGAGCTGAGAAGGTTTCCGGTCCATCAAAGCATCCAGCTCCAGAGCACGCGCGCTTTCAGCAACGCGATCCCTGATTTCTGCCTTTGAGTACCCTGCCTGTTTGAGTACCAGCTCCATGTTCCCCCGCACACTTAAATGCGGATAGAGCGCGTAGGTCTGGAAGACCATGGCGATCTCACGCTTAGACGGCGGCAGGTGCGCGATGGATTTGCCTTCAATTGCAATATCGCCCGCGCTTTCGTCCTCCAGCCCTGCCATAATGCGCAGGAGTGTGGACTTTCCGCAACCGGAGGGACCAAGCAGAACAAGGAACTCACCGGACTGGATTTCAAGATTTACACCATCCAGTACATTCTCAGCACCGAAAGACTTGTAAAGGGATGAAATTTTCAGATTAGCCATATTACAAGTCCGGTTTCTGTGCTGTGCCAGTACGCACTGCCTGATCTGCCGCCAAAACGACCGCCAGAGAATTTATCGCTGCATTCATGTGATGCTCTAAGTCCAGCCCCTCACGGATAGCTCTGAGTACAAAGGCCTGCTCGCGATCACACAGGGCCTGATGCCCCGGTTCATCGTCCATGCTGAGCACGTCATCTTTGCATGTAAACTCGCCGTTCACATCCGTTTCGCCGTAATGAACGCGGATCGTGGAGGTTTTGGTGTGCATGTCGATGTCGTCTGAGCGGGCTTCGCCTTCCATGACAATCGAAACACTGCCATTTTTCGAGACCACATCTTTTACGAAGAACGCGGTTTCAGACATCATCGGCCCCCAACCTGCCTCATACCAGCCGACAGACCCATCCTCAAACAGGACTTGCAGATGGCCATAGTTGTACATGTTGGCGGGCAGTTCATCACTCAAGCGCACGCCCATACCTCGCACTTCAACAGGCTTTGTGTCGGTGATCTGGCACATAACATCGATATAATGGACGCCGCAGTCCACGATAGGTGACGTTGTTTGCATCAGCTGTTTGTGGGTCTGCCACGTCGGACCGCTGGATTGCTGGTTGAGGTTCATGCGGAAGACATAAGGCCCGCCCAGCTTACGTGACTGCTCTATGAGGGTTGTCCATGACGGGTGATGGCGCAGGATGTAACCAACAACGAGTTTACGGCGGAGTTTACGCGCTGTTTCGATAACGCTTTGAGCATCTTCGAGTGTGGTTGCTATGGGCTTTTCGACGAAAACATCTGCCCCGGCTTCCATAGCCATGACGGCGTACTCTGCATGGCTGTCGGAATATGTGCAGATGGAGACAAGGTCTGGCTTAGTTTCTAACAATGCCTGCGTAAAATCGGGATGGAGTGCGTAATCCCTCAACTCTTCGGGCAGTTCTGCTGGTGATCGGTTAACCAGCCCCACTATCTTAAATCCAGGATTACTCTCATATGCCAGCGCATGCGACTTTCCCATGTTTCCAAGGCCTGCCACGAGAACGCGAATAGGATACTCACTCATTTGACTGCTCCAGATGTCAGGCCCCGAATGAGTTGGCGCGAGAAGAGTGTGTAGAGAATGAGGACAGGAATAACCGCCAGTGCCATTGCCGCCAGAATTGCGTTCCAGTTGTTAGAGTATTGCCCCACAAAGACCTGAGCGCCCAGTGTGAGTGTTTTGGTATGCTCTGCGGGCGCCAGAATGAGTGGGAACCAGAGGTCATTCCAAATCGGGATCATGGAGAAGACAGCTACAGTTGCCATCGCGGGCCTGATGAGAGGCAGCACTAGACGGTAGAAGATGGAGTATTCTGAAAGGCCATCAATACGACCAGCAGATTTGAGGTCCGAGGAGACCGTAGACATGAACTCAGACAGGATGAAGATCGCCAGCGGCAGACCTTGCGCGGTGTAGACCAGTATGAGTGCCCAATGCGTGTTCACGAGATCCGTTGCGACCATCAGACGGAGGATGCCGACAGTCCCCAGTCGGATCGGGATCATTATGCCCAGCGCCATATAGAGGCCAATTAAGCGATTGCCACGAAACTTGTACTCGCTGAGCGCATAGGCTGCCATTGCTCCAAACAGGAGAATGAGACATAAACTTGCCCCGGTCACGAACAGAGAATTCCAGAAGTACAACGGAAAATTGCCTTGTTGCAGCACTGTTGCGTAACCAACCAAGTCCAGTGTTTCGGAGGTTGGGAACTCCAACGGTTGACGGAAGATCGCCTTTTTGGTTTTGACAGAGTTGATCAGGATGAGAAGAACCGGGAAAAGTGCAATCATTGCAAACGTGAGCAGGATGATATGTGCGCCCAGTTCTGCCATACGATTTCGTCTTGCACGAGAAATAGCCATTTATGCCTCACATCTCGTAGCGTGTCAGCTTGCGCTGGATGAAGAAAAGATAGATGGCAACACCCGTCAGGATGATGAAAAACATCACCGTCGCAATTGCGGCTCCCATGTTGGGGTCACCGGGTTGTAACTGTTGCCCATAGAACGTTCGGTAGAGGATTGTACCCAGCAAATCTGTCGAGAAATTTGGACCTGCCAGCGGCCCTTGTGTGGTGTAGATCAAGTCAAATGCATTGAAGTTGCCCACAAAGGTCAAGATTGAGATAATGCCGATTGTTGGAAGAATCAGGACCAGCTTGATCCTGAAGAACTGGGAGATACCGGTCACGCCATCGCATTCCGCGGCTTCAATCACCTCATCGGGAACAGACAGGAGCGCGGCATAAATCAGCATCATTGGAATGCCGATGAACTGCCAGACAGATATGAGAGAGAGTGTTGTTAATGCTGTCTCTTCTTTACCGAGAAACGGTAAATACCAGCTGCCCACTCCAACAGATTTCATCAGGCCTTTTGAAACGCCCCATAGCGGGGAAAGCATAAGCTTCCAGATAAAGCCGACCACAACGAAGGACAGGAGCGTCGGCATGAATATGGCTGTGCGATAAAGCTTCCTGCCCGGCAGGTGCACCATAGACAGCAAGGCGGCAATCAGGATGCCAATCGGGTTCTGCACCAGCATATGGATCAGGAAGAAATAGCAGTTGTTCCAAAGCGAATTTAAAAAAGGCTTGGCCCAATACGGGTCAAAGAACAACTTGATGTAGTTTTCCAGCCCGGCAAACGAGACCACTTGCGTTGATGTGTCCCGCAGGAAAAACGAGAAGCGCAGGGTTTCAGCCAGGGGCAGGATCATAATCATCGTGTAGACGATGATTGCCGGACCCAGAAAGACAAGTACATGCCAGCGAAACGGCTTCTTCTTCCGTTCAATGACCATAAGGTCCTGTTCCACTTCTATCATCTCTCATTGCAATGCAGATGCACTGGTCAGGCCGCGCATCTGCTGTTTTGTATTCAGTCAGAGAGATCGATTAGTCCATCTGAGGTTCGTACCAGGCGCTCAGCCCCTTCTGCAGCTGGTTGGCCGCGTCCGCCGGTGTTTGCTTGCCATTAATGACATTTGCAGACACCACCCACATTTCGTTCCAGAGGTTTGGAGTACCGCGAGAAACGATCTGTGCTGCGGAGCGGTTGGTGGACTGACAGTCTTTACGCCAGGAGATGAACTCATCGGCGAGCGGGTCAGTTAGCGAGATCTCATGCGTGGACAAGGAGAAGAAACCCGGCACTGCATTGGAATAGAGTTCTGCGAACTCTTCAGTGCCCATCCACTCGAGGAACTTCATGGCTGCTTCTGAATTTTTCGAGGCCGCATTCAGACCAATGCCAATGTCAGTGTGATCTGAAATGTAGCAGCTGTCACCTTCTGCTGGCAGCGGTGGACGAAAAGCGCCGAGTTCGAAGTCTGTGTCTTTGTTGAAGCCTGCAATTTCCCAGGATCCTGATGGATATATTGCAGCACGGCCTAACGTAAACAGTGTCTGGCTGTCAGGATAAGACTGAGCTTCATAACCGTCACCGAGGTAAGGCCCCCAGTCTGCCAGCACTTCAAACGGCTTTACCCAGCCATCATCTGTGAGCTTACCAGTACCGGCAACAATTGCCTTACGGCCTTCCTCACCTTTCCAGTACATCGGGCCAATGTTCTGATAGCCCATTGTAGCTGATTCCCACTGGTCCAACGTACCCATCGCCATTGGGATGTAATTGCCGTCTTCTTTGATTTTGTCGAGTACAGCCATGAACTCAGCCTGAGTTTTTGGTGGCTCAACACCGATTTCAGCAAAGGCATCCTTATTGTAGATGAAGCCGTGGATCACAGCCGCCATTGGCACGCAGAATGTGGCGCTGCCATCATCCGTGCTCCACGCACCTTTTGCGGAATCAGGGAAATTGTCGAGGGTTGCCATACCCTGCAGGTTTTTCAGGTAGCCTTTGCTGTAGAGATCCAGCGAACTATCAAACGGACGGCATGTGATCAGATCACCGGCGGTCCCGCCCTCCAGCTTTGCGTTCAGCGCGGCATTGTATTGAGTTGGAGCTGTTGGCGAGAACCTGATTTTGACGTCTGGATGCGACTTCATAAACGCTGGCAGAATGGTTTCCTGCCAAATGCTCAGGTCGTCATTACGCCAGCTCTCGATTGTCAGTTCTGAAGCAGCAAAAGCAAAAGATGCGGAGCCCAGAAGCAGAGACGCAGCAATACCTGATGACAAATAGTGTTTCATTAATTCCTCCCAACAAATGGCCGTGTACCGCTTCAAAAAATCAACGGCATCGAAATTCGCCAGCCCTCAGCGGGCGAATATTCCTTTGGACACACTAAAATCTGAACAGATTTCAGTGTGCATAAATCAAACAGGTTGATGTAACCCAAGCACCCGAAGAGACTCTCCCAAATCTCCCTGAGTTTCATTTAGAACGCCGGTGGCCTGCTGCTTTGTTGCGCCCAGCACCAGCAAGACAGCCAGTTTGATCTGATTGCCGCTTTCATGCAGGGCAGTGGCGGCATTTTCCTGCGAGCAAGCGGTGAGTGAGACCACCATATCTCTGGCGCGCTGATCCAGTTTAATATTGGTTAGCTGCATATCCACCATGTAGCCGCGATACACCTTATTCAAACGCACCATAAGCGCTGTAGAAAACAGGTTAAGCGCCGCCTTTTGGCTGGTCCCGGCTGACAACCGTGTTGAACCTGCCAGGACTTCGGCACCAGTTCTTAAAAGAATTTCATGCTCAGCATCGGCCAGTAATGGGCTTTGCGGATTGTTCGCCAGTGATATGGTAAGTGCACCTGCACCTCTGGCAGCTTGAACCGCTGCACGGGTGAAAGGAGTGGTGCCACTTGCAGCAACGCCTAATACGACATCTGCTATATCAACATTATTTTCCTGAATGAAAGTGCGCCCTGCTTCTGCACTGTCCTCAGCACCTTCCTGCGGACGTAATAATCCACCTTCGCCACCAGCTAAACCATAGATCAGGCGATGCTTTGGCCATCCGAATGTGGGAATGAGCTCAATGCCATCCAAAACGCCCAGTCTGCCTGAGGTTCCAGCACCAACATAGACGAGTCTGCCTTCAGTGCCCTGCAGTCTTTGAGCAGCAGCATGAACTGCAGCTTCCAGCTCTCCCAGTGCTGACGAGACAGCATTGAGAGCTTGCATCTGACCACCCAGCAGGGCTTTGAGAACTTCGTCAGTTCCCCATGTTTCCAGGCCTGCAAAACGTAAAGATCTTTGCTCGGTTTCCCGCCACTCCTGCGGATTGGAATGTTCTGGAAACCGCACTTTTTCGGATATGTTGGACACAAGCCCCTCCCTCGCACCAATATCACACCAACAACTCGCGATATGGCAATTATATATTAGATAATACCCGGTATTTGAGTGATTACAATAGATTTCCAGTTGTTCTCTGTGACAGTTACAGGTCACAGGTATTATTTTGGTCTGGTTTTATTCGTGATAAATCTCAGCGAAATTCTTCTTCACGACGCACAAAGACGGCCATTTTTCCTGCTCTGTCCTCGTGCCGCTCTCAGGCCTGATGTGTTTTGTAAGAAACCGGTCTGCCGCGACCAGACCGTCGCCGGATTCGTGGTGTGGTTTGCGGCAGTCGCCATCCAGGAGAGAGGAAACTTTTGAGCTTAACAGGAAGCCGGGAAGCTCCTGATTATCCTGCATACGCAGTGGCCGGAAGCTGATCCAGCTGTCTTGCGGGAGTGGGTTTGGGAGCGGCAGGTCGAGCAGGAGATAGTCGAGGTGTGCCCCGCAGAGATCAGATTCACCTCCGTTTGTCTTTTTACCAGTTCATAGGTTTGCGGTTCGCCACCTTGTGGGAACAGGTCTAACTTCACATCTGCCGGAGTGCGCAGCGCGAGCCAAAATGTCAAACGTGAGGTTTCCATTCGCCGCAAGATCGGCCCGGCTAAAACGGATGGGAGAACAGGTTTCGAGCATTCTTTGATATTATTTTTCGCTATATCCATATGTGAAATTCTTTGATGAGAGATAGGTATGCAATCCTCAAAACCAATAAGTACCAGCGGCTCTCTTCTTTCAAAAAGCAAATTACAAAAGACTTCTGAACTTCCCCTGAAACGAACACGCCTTGACAGTAGTTCATAATCGTTCTAGCAGAATCATGTATGCAGGGGAGTCTCACTAAGGAGACTGAGAGGCTGACGGAGTGCAAACTCGGCGATGCGACCCTTTGAACCTGACCCAGTTGACACTGGCGTAGGAAGCACGGGTCGCGGGGCCTGTTTACAGAACTGGTGTAACAACCGCGATCTTAGCAGCAGGAGTCCTTCCTGCCGTTTCCCAGCCAAAACTCATCTGGTGTCTTTTTCGAGTTATGAACTTGAGGAGCACCATTATGACGACGCCAAATCCCTCCATCACCACAGGCGCTTTGCCAGCTTCGCGTAAAATCTACGTTCAAGGCAGTTTGCACGCGGATGTGCGTGTACCCATGCGCGAGATCGCCGTTCACCCGACAGCAGGCGAACCTCCCCTGCCAGTCTATGATAGTTCAGGCCCTTATACAGACCCAGAGGCAACAACGAGTATCTCAGAGGGGTTGCCTGCGCTGCGGCGTAAGTGGATTGACGCGCGTGGTGACACCGAAGAGTATGATGGCCGCGAGATCATGGCTGAAGACAATGGCTTTGTGAAAGGTGACCAGCTTACCGCAGGATTCCCGGTGAAGCCTCGCCCATTGCGCAGTAAAGACGGCAGGGCCGTCACCCAGCTGGCCTATGCCCGCGCTGCTATCATCACGCCGGAAATGGAGTTTATTGCCATCCGCGAAAATCAGATGCGGGAGGCGGTTGCAAAAGAGCGCTCCGGCAATAACTGGGGCGCAAGCATTCCTGATTATGTGACGCCAGAATTTGTGCGCGATGAGGTGGCCGCTGGCCGCGCGATCATTCCGTTAAACATCAACCACCCTGAAAGCGAGCCTATGATTATTGGGCGGAACTTTCTGGTCAAGATCAACGCCAACATGGGCACGTCTGCTGTTACCTCTTCCATGGAAGAGGAGGTAGACAAGATGGTCTGAGCGATCCGGTGGGGGGCAGATACGGTCATGGACCTTTCAACTGGTCGCAACATTCATAACACCCGCGAGTGGATCATCCGCAACAGCCCTGTACCGATTGGAACCGTTCCGCTTTATCAGGCACTTGAGAAAGTGAACGGTATTGCCGAAGACCTGACCTGGGAGATCTTCCGCGACACACTGATTGAGCAGGCCGAGCAAGGAGTTGATTACTTTACCATTCATGCAGGCGTCCGTCTGCATATGGTGCCGATGACGGTCAACCGTGTGACTGGCATTGTCTCCCGTGGTGGCTCTATCATGGCAAAATGGTGCCTGCACCACCACAAAGACAGTTTCCTCTATGAGCACTTTGCAGAGATTTGCGGTATCTGTCGCCAGTATGACGTGGCTTTTTCTCTTGGCGACGGTCTACGCCCCGGCTCCATTGCGGATGCCAATGATGAAGCGCAGTTTGCCGAGCTGGAGACACTCGGAGAGCTGACAAGGATCGCATGGGCCTGGGATTGTCAGGTGATGATCGAGGGGCCAGGCCATGTTGCGATGCATGAGATCAAAGAGAACATGGATAAGCAGCTGGAATGCTGCCATGAGGCACCATTCTACACGCTTGGCCCCCTCACAACTTATATTGCTCCCGGTTATGACCACATCACCTCTGGCATTGGTGCTGCAATGATCGGGTGGTTTGGCTGTGCCATGCTTTGCTACGTCACACCGAAAGAGCATTTGGGGTTGCCAGACCGCGATGATGTGAAGACCGGTGTGATCACCTACAAGATTGCCGCTCATTCAGCTGACCTTGCTAAAGGCTTACCGGGTTCCCGGCGGCGGGATGATGCACTGTCGCGTGCGCGTTTTGAATTCCGCTGGGAGGATCAGTTCAACCTGTCTCTCGACCCCGATACCGCACGCGAATTCCACGATGAAACTCTGCCAAAAGACGCGCATAAAGTGGCGCATTTCTGTTCAATGTGCGGGCCGAAATTCTGCTCTATGCGGATCTCGCACGACATTCGCGCGGAAGCGCAGAAGGAAGGTATGGAAGCGATGGCGACCAGGTTTCGCGAAGGCGGAGAGCTTTACCTGCCACTCGAGGATGCAAAACAGTGATCACGATTGCGGGAGCTGGCCTTGCCGGGCTGGCTACCGCCTATGAGCTGGCAAAGCGCGGAGCATCTGTCACCATTTTTGAGAAAGCCAGGAAGCCGGGTGAAAACAGCGTTGCACGGTTCGCGGGCGGCATGTTGGCCCCTTATTGTGAACGGGAAAGTGCAGAGGAAGACGTTGTAAGGCTGGGAAACCAGGCCGCTGACTGGTGGTCACAGATTACTTCTGTCACCTTCCGGGGGACGCTTGTTGTGGCTCCACCACGTGATCAGGCCGAATTAACCCGCTTTGCACGGCGTACCTCTCACTTTATGGAGGTAGACGGTCATGCGATCTCAGAACTGGAACCAGTATTGACAGGGCGGTTCAAGCGTGGGCTCTATTTTGCAGAGGAAGCGCATCTGGACCCAAGACAGGCTCTTGATGCTTTGGTCACTGCTGTTCAGAGCCTTGGCGTTGAGATCTGTTTTGGCATCAGCGCACCTGCCAGGGTTGATCTCAATTGCACGGCAACAGCGGCCAGTCTTCCCAACTTGCGGGCTGTGCGCGGTGAGATGGCGATTTTGCATTGCCCCGAAGTTCAGCTTTCCCGTGTCGTCCGGCTCTTGCACCCACGCATGCCGCTTTATCTGGTGCCGCGGGCTGATGGATTGTTCATGATTGGCGGGACTATGGTGGAAAGCAACTCAGGCAGCCCTCCTACCTTGCGGTCCCTTACCGAGATGATGAGCGCTGCCTATGCCATTCATCCAGTCTTTGCCGAGGCCAGTGTGGTGGAGATTGGAGCGGGACTGCGCCCGGCTTTTCCTGACAACTTACCCCGGCTGATCGAACATGACGGCTCCCTTCACCTTAATGGGCTCTACCGCCATGGGTTCCTGCTTGCGCCAGCACTGGCACAGCAAGCAGCACAACATCTCTTAAGCGAGGCTTGCATATGAATATCATCGTGAATGGACAACCACACGAGGTTACTAAAGCAACATTGGCTGACATGCTTTCTGAGCTGGATTTCACCAGCCCAGCCATTGCCACGGCCTTGAACGGCCGTTTTGTTCCTCGTGAGGATTACTCTGAGACATCCCTTTCGGAAGGCGATCGACTTGAAGTTCTTGCCCCTATGCAAGGAGGGTAACATGCAGCTTTATGGTACAGATATCAGCTCCCGGCTGTTACTCGGAACAGCGCAATACCCCTCTCCTGCTGTGCTGCGAGCAGCAATTGAGGCCAGTAGAGCAGAGGTCATCACGCTCTCTTTGCGCCGCGAAACGGTGGGCGGCTCCGGCGCGGGTTTTTGGGAGTTTCTGAAAGATAGTGACTGCAGGATTTTGCCTAACACGGCTGGCTGCCATAGCGTGCAAGAGGCTGTTGTGACTGCGCAAATGGCCCGAGAGTTGTTTGGGACTGACTGGATTAAACTGGAGGTTATCGGCAATTCAAATACCTTACAGCCTGATGTGTTTGGATTGGTTGAAGCTGCAAGAATTCTCTGTGCTGACGGTTTCAAAGTGTTCCCTTACACCACTGACGATCTTGTGGTTGGCGAAAAGCTTCTGGAAGCGGGATGTGGATTACTGATGCCATGGGGTGCGCCCATCGGATCCGGTCAAGGCCTGCGAAATCCTGATGCCTTGCGGGCCATGCGAGCGCACTTCCCGGATATTCCGTTAATCGTGGATGCAGGCATAGGACGGCCATCTGACGCCACCCGTGCGATGGAACTTGGTCTTGATGCTGTTCTGCTGAACACCGCTGTCGCGAAAGCAGGTGACCCGGCATTGATGGCTCAGGCCATGGTGCAGGCCATTGAAGCAGGGTGGAATGGATACATCGCAGACCCTATGGATCCGCGTGATATGGCAGTTCCTTCTACCCCAACCCTCGGCATGGCGGAGCTGATCTGATGGAACGGTTTTATTTGATTACAGGAGACGTGAACTGGATTGAGATGCTCGTTCCATATGGCGTGAAGCTTGCTCAGCTGCGGATTAAAGACCAATCTGTATCGGTTATGCGTCGGCAAATCGCTCAAGCTCGTGATTTTTGTCGTCAGCATGGAGTGCAACTGATCATCAATGACTATTGGGAACTGGCGTCAGAGCTTGGCTGTGACTTCGTTCATCTTGGACAGGAGGACATGGACAGCGCTGATTTTACTACACTCCGGAAGGATGGTGTGCGCTTTGGTCTTTCCACCCATGATGAGGCCGAGCTGGAGCGAGCCCTCTCTTTCAAGCCGGACTATATAGCGCTGGGGCCAGTCTACCCAACCAAATTGAAGAAATTGAGGTGGGCTCCGCAAGGGCTGGAGCGCGTCAGCCGCTGGAAACAGCTGGTTGGTGCCACACCACTCGTTGCCATAGGCGGACTGACGCCGGAGCGATGTGCAGGAGTGTTTGAGGCTGGAGCGGACAGTGCAGCGGTGGTGACAGACATCCTGCAAGCTCATGATCCGATTGCCCGAACGCAGGAGTGGGTGGAGGTTTGCCAGCGATGACGCGTTATGACCGCCAGATCATCTTGCCCGAAGTTGGAGCAGAGGGGCAGGAGAGGTTGCAAATTGCTCACGTTCTCGTAGTGGGTGCAGGAGGTTTAGGGTGTCCTGTCCTACACTACCTTGCGGGTGCAGGCGTAGGTGTGATTACGATTGTTGATTTTGATGTGGTTGAGGAGGGCAATCTGCACCGACAGCTCTTATACTCACTCACAAATGTGGGAGAAAGCAAAGCCTACGCAGCTGCGGCTCGGCTACATGGATATAATCCAGATGTGGAGTTGCGAACGCTCAACATTGCTCTGGAACCTGCAAATGCAGGTGACCTGGTTGCGCAGGCAGATATCATCGTGGATGCGGCTGACACATTTGCAACCTCTTATACACTCTCAGACGAGTGCTACCGGCAGAGCAAACCATTTATCTCAGCCTCCGCACTTGGAACATCCGGTTATGTCGGCGGGTTTTGTGGTGGTGGGCCATCTTTGCGAGCAGTGTTTCCAGCGCCTCCGACCAACTCTGCCAGTTGTACCAGTGCTGGTGTTCTCGGACCAGCTGTTGGCAGCATTGGTGCAATGCAGGCTCAGATGGCATTAGCCGTTCTTCTGGACTTCTCTCCCAGTCCTTTAGGGCGTCTCACCACGGTGAACTTGAAGAGCTTTGAGTTCGGTGGTTTTTCGTTTTTCAATGCCAGAGAACCCGACTGGCATGCGCCGTTTATCTCTGTGGGAGAACTTCGACAGGGTGACATGGTAATTGAACTTCGTGGATTAACCGAAGCACCGGAACCTGTCTGTGACACAGCGCTGCGCTTGCTAGACGAAAACTTAGAGAAACACGAGTTCTCCCGTTCACAACGCATCGTCCTTTGCTGCAGAACCGGCCTGCGAGCATGGCGTGGGGCACAGGCACTTTCCAGACGAGGATACGGGAACATTGCTCTGATTGCAGGTGTAGGGAGGTAAACAACCCCTTACTGCTTTTCCAAATTACAAGTGTCTGCGCCGCGTTCAATGAGATCTGGTACGAACAGCTTTTGCAGATTAACAGGATCCTCACCGCCAATTAAGTCCAGCATGAACCTGCCCAGTGTTTCGCTTGGCTGTGATATCGGGAGATAACAAGTTGTAATTGGCGGTGAGAAATACTGCGATACGTTCAGATCATCTGTCGCAATTACAACGGCATCACGCCCATGCTTCATGCCGCGCACCTGGAAGCCTGAGAGTACCCCCAAAGCAGTTGCTTCATTGGCACAGATATAGGCCGTCGGCGGTTCCTCAAACATGGACATTTCAAGGAGCTGCCCCCGTCCGAACGCCGGGGTCAGACGACCATAAGAAAGCAATGAAGGATCAAATGTATGTCCTGCCTTTGACAGTGCGCTTTTGTAGGCCTCAATGCGGTTTTGAGTGTAGTTCAATTCTTCTCTGGAATTGATCATCGCGATGCGGCGATGACCTCTGGCAAGCAAACGCTCTACACAGATTGTTACGATACGTCGGTTATCAGTATCAACGAACGCATGCGGAACACTGGCAACGCTGGTTCCATAGGTGACAAATGGAAACTCCTGCTCCTGCATAAAGCTGATACGTGGATCATTTACTCTCGTTCCGGAGATGATGATTCCATCTGCTTTCTTGTTTTGAACGATCCGCTTAATCACTTCGAAGCTGTCATCAAAACTGGCTACCTGATGCTGCACAACACTGTAAGGCGTATGTTCAATTGAGCGCGAAATTCCGCTGATCAGCTGCGTATAGCCAACACCTGCCCATTCATCATCGTCAGGAGACGCTATCACTGTGACCAGGGCTATCTGATAGGTCTTACCGGTCCGCAACTGAACACCACTGAGGTTGAGTTCATATCCCAGCTCTTTAGCCGCGTGCAGCACCTTATCGCGCGTGCGCGGACGCACCTGTGGTGAGGCATTCAGTGCTTTAGATACAGTCGCTGTTGAAAGCCCGGTTTTCTTAGCAATTGTTTTAATCGTTGGTCTTTGCACTATGGGTTTCTCAACCTGAGGTCAGTTGCGCTTTGGAAAGCGCATCCTGACAACGAAGATAAACGGCTGATGTCCAGGCGAAGGCTTTGTCGCGCAGACCTGTTCCGGTCAAGGCATCAAAGTTTTCTGACATTCCCGAGGCCTCACAAGTTCTCATGAACCGGTTTGCCACCTCATGAGCCAGCCATACCTCGCCCTGTCGACATAAACCGTCAAAAATCAGTAATGTTGTTGGTGCCCATATGGGACCACGCCAGTACCCGTCTGCCTCATAATACTTGCTCCTCGGGTTTTCTGTAGCAGGTCCCCATTGGGTGAGGAACCCCTGAGCATTGAACCTTTCCAGGAGTTTGTCTGCAATCTCTCTTGGCAAATCACTGCCAAGCAACAGAGGCATAAATTGCGCCAGGCTGGAATCCGGCAGGGCCAGCTCTGGATGAGCAGGTTTTCGAAACAAAAAGCATTTGCCATTCCAGAGCCGCTTTATCATCAGGTCTTTCAGGTCAGAACTGATTTGATCATACTTGTTAGCCATGAGCGGCTCTTCTGCTTTGCGGAAGAGCCGCGCGATACAGTTGGCCGTCAAGCATAAGAATGTTGGCAGATCCGGACCAATAACCGGGCCGCCGTGATCAAAGAAACTGGCGTTATCCCAGCCACTGTCGTTGCCGTGAAAATAGCTGGGAAGCTCCTGCTCACTTGCTCGGGTATGGGTGAGCCAGTAACTGAGCTGGTTCTCCATCTTGCCTCTGAGATAACCAAGCTGCTCTGAGCTGAAGCAGCCACGGTAAGCTTCCAAAATATGCAAGATCGCCCAGCCGTGGACTGGTGGTTTTGTGAATGCAAATGAAGCACCCGCATCATGCACGAAATCCGGAAGTAGTCCGCTGTCATCCTGCCAATCGAAGATCGCAGCGAACTGACTGAATGCAAGATCGGAATCAATACCAGCTAGCCCGATTGCAGAAAAGGCGTTGTCCCAGCTCCATATGTTGATCATGTGGTTTTTGGACATGTAGACAGAGGGGTGCGTCAACGCTCCTTCCGCTGGAACAGTGTTCGCCCATAGAAGGTAAGTGGCGAGTTGCCCGGCCTCACTCTGATCTTTCTTGCTATGCCATTTCGTAAATGCGTGCTGAGCTCTTGTCTGAACTTCTTCGAAGGACCGTTTCGCGACTTCAGGACACAGGCGGCGATGAAGGATTATGCCGCCCTCAAATCGGGTTCCGCAAAAAGTCAGGGAAACATTGTCCGCATGATCCCGACACCAGTTGCCTTCAACAACAGCGTTGCCCACCGTTGTAAACGGTGTCAGGCGCAGGTTTTCGCTTGCTGCAACAATGCACTGGCCTCCATCTGGGTGCTGGAAGGCGTAATCATACCGGGACCCCTCCAAAGCAAACTTAAGGGTAACACCCTGCCCTTTGATGTGGATCAGTTCTCCCTCACCAATGCAAAAGCTGACATCTCCCTGCTTTTGTGAATTTGAAAATAGTGCAACGTCCAGACGGTGCGGAGACAACGTGAAGTCAGGAACTAGGACAGAGCCGTCTTTACTTAAAAACTCCAGCTTGCACAAACGACCCAGGCCTGGTCGTTCATCGCCGCCTGCCACGTAACGCAGATAACAGTGCGGTTCTCCATCCTGGTCCTGCACCATGGAGAGCGTAGTAAAGCGCTGGTGGCGCGAAAATGGTACCCGGTCGAAGTCAAATAGCGTCATGCCTTATCCCTTCACCGAGGAGCCGATTGAACCATCCATGATGTAGCGTTGCGCGAAGAAGAACAGGATCAGCGGTGGGATACAAAGAACCACTGTAATTGCAGCAATCGAAGTGATGTCCGTTTCATTCAGTCCTTTGAACATGGAAAGGCCCAGCGTGAGTGTATATTTCGATTGGTCATTCAGATAGATCAGTGGGCCAAGATAGTCGTTCCATGCGTTCATGAAGTGTAATGTGCCGACCAACACGAGTGCTGGCATCATCAACGGCAGATGGATCCGCCAATATATCTGCCAGGAGTTGGCACCGTCCATGCGTGCGGCTTCGTCAATCTCAGTCGGCACCGTCATAATGTACTGGCGCAGCAGGAACACGAAGAACGCATCCGCAAAATAAGCTGGAACAATCAAAGGCTTGAGCGTGTTGATCCAGCCGAGCATATTGAACTCCATGTAAAGCGGGATCATTTTCACGTCCCATGGGATCATCATAGTTGAAAGCAACAGAACGAAAATGGCATCGCGCCCCCTGAACTTGAAGCGGGCAAAACCAAAGGCCACCAGAGAGCAGGAAAACAATTGCCCCATGGTGGAAAGGACCACCACAATCACCGAGTTCTTAAGATAGACGTCAAATGGTTGCTTGAACCAGGCGGTGACGAAATTGTCCCACATAACTTCATCGGGCCAGAAGACTGGCGGGAACTGGTAGAGTTCACCAATGCTTTTCACTGCCGTAATGAACGTCCAATAAAACGGGATAATGAACATTGCTGAGAGAAACAGCAGGGCACCGTATGTGAGAGCTCTAGTCATCAGCTGCCTCAGAGTTATTCATCTCTCCTTCGTAGTAGACCCACGCGGAAGATGACTTCAGGACTAACATTGACAGGATGAGAATTATCAGAAACATGACCCATGAGTTGGCGGCTGCAAACCCCATCTCGAAGTACATGAAAGCATTGTCATAAACATACATGGCGAAGAAATATGTGCTTTCCAGCGGCCCACCTTTGGTCAACAACAGGGCAATCGTTAACTGCTGAAAGGCAGAGATGATTGATGTGATGAGTGTAAACAACAACATGGGCGAAAGCATCGGGATGGTGATGTAGACAAGTCGCGCCCATCCTGGAACGCCGGACATTCTGGCCGCTTCGTAAAGCTCTTTCGGGATGGATTGCAGACCTGTCAACAAAATGAGCATGGTTCCGCCAAGCCCCCAAAGAGATGCAATCACGATTGCCAGAAGCGACCAGTTTGGATCTCCCAGCCAATTCGGCCCTTCGATACCCGCCAAACCAAGCAGGAAGTTCAGGATGCCGTACTCATGGCTGTAAATCCATGCCCAGATGGTCACCAGCGCAACACCGGAGATCACCGAAGGCAGATAAAAAATCGTCCTGAAGACGCCTGTGCCAATAACTTTCTGATTAAGCAGCACGGCTAAAAGCAATCCAAGGACCACGTTGAATGGTACGAAAAACAGTGCGAACTTTACGGTGACCCAGAGACTATCCCAGAACAGGGGATCTTCCGTCAGCATCACCTCATAGTTCTGCAAACCAACAAAAGTACGCTCTCCCACAACAGGCCAATCATAAAAGCCCATTACGAACGAGAAAATGAGTGGTCCAAGTGTGAAGAACAGGAAGCCCAGAATCCAGGGAGAGATGAACAAGTAGGGTGTAAGCTTTTCGATGAAGCGATGCCGCTCCTCTGCAACGTCATCCTGCACGACCAATGTAGACATCTCTCCCTCCCCCAACATTTCTTAGTTTAAGTGACGCCTGGACCGCGCGACAGCGTTGTCCAGGTGTTTTTTTGCGTTACCCTTTTCGAACATGGTCGCCTCAATCGCGCGTTCAAGGTTAGCCTGGATCTTGCTCCAGTTCCTGTGCCTGAGGAACGCATTGGATTCCCGATCCGAAAGAGCCAGCATTTCAAAAAATGGCTTGTAAACCGGGTCTGTTGTGAGGTTCATTTCTTCAGCGATACTTGTGCGGACTGGTAAATCGTTCTCACGCAGTTTGACGGCCTCCGGAGAGGCGTAGAACTTTACAAATTTCCAGGCGAGTTCAGGATTCTTCGTCGCTTTTGCAATCGACATGGCGGAGGCACCGATAGACGAATGGACGGGCTTGTTACCAAACGCCGGCAGCATGGCAACACCATAATTGATGCCTGCTTTGTCGATCCCGCCTTTAGACCACATTGCACTTTGGAACATTGCCAGCTTACCACCTTTAAAGAGTGCAGAGCCCGACGTGCTGTCACCGACGCCAAGGACTGTAGCTTCTTCGGTCCTGGCCATCTCTGCAAACATAGTCAGCACTTCAACGGCTTCGGGGCTGTTCATATACCCGTCAACAGAACTGCCATCTTCCGCAATAAAACGTGTCCCGTTGGACCAGAAGAACTGTTCATAATCATATGGATCTGGCTTCATTTCCACTGCAAACCCATAGGTTTTGCTGGATTTGTCACGAAATTTAGCTGCTTTTTCGCGCAGGTCTGACCATGTCCATCCAGCTTCCGGCTCAGCAATGCCAGACGTCGCAAACATATCCTTATTGTAGAAGACAACATGAGTGGTGAAGCCTGCAGGAATACCATAGGCCTTACCTTCAATGCGCGTGGTATTGATCAACCCTGCAGGAATATCCTCAAGATCCATATCCTCAGCATCACGCGCCATAAACTCGTCAAGAGGTACCAAAGAGGTGTAGTACTTAGGGTAATTCCACATATACATGACATCAGGTGGGTTTCCGGCCCCAAATGCTGCAATCAGCTTCTTATCATAGCCGTCACCGTAGGATTCCACCTGCACTTTCACACCAGGATTAGCTGCTTCAAAGCGCTTGGAGATTTTCTGCAGAATGGCAAGGTTTTCGCTGCTGTTCCACGTTGCAAAGCGAAGCACCTCCTCTCCAAATACAGTACTGGCTCCTCCCAAAGCCATTGAGGCAACTGTTATTACCATAGCGAACTGTTTCAGATAGTTTTTCATTCCTCTCCTCCTTCTATGCAATGCAAAGCGCTGCAGTCTCCTGACGTTCAATCAATGAACGTGTTTCCCCATCCAGCTGGCGCGGATAGGCCTTCCCCTCGGGGTTGAAAAGATGGCAGTGCTCTGCTGGAAATCTGAGATGGACCCGCTCTCCCATGTTGACCGGATGCGTTCCCCTGGTGACGACTGTAAGCCCTTGCCCTGAACCCAAACGAACGTGAACCTGACTTTCCGTACCCAGCCGTTCTACCAGTTCCACGTTGCCGCTCATGTGAGAACCAGATTCCTCAACCAGCCTCACATTCTCTGGACGGATACCAATAATATGGGGCTGAGCAGGGACTTGTTGCGTTGGAGCACTTAACTGAAACGAAATAGAACCAAAGAGATTTTCAGATGTGAGTGCGATACTCACCTCATTAATAATATTGGCATTTACTTTTATCAGGTTCATCCTGGGTGAACCGATGAAACCAGCAACAAACAGGTTTTGAGGAGCGTAGAACAACTCCAGCGGTGTACCGAACTGTGCCACCACGCCTTTGTTCAGGACAACGACACGATTAGATAGCGTCATTGCTTCTACCTGATCATGCGTGACGTAAATCATGGTCACACCCAACCGGCGGTGAAGACTGGCAAGTTCCACTCGCATGTTAACTCTGAGGCCTGCGTCAAGGTTGGACAGAGGTTCATCCAACAAGAACAACTTAGGATCACGGACAATAGCGCGCCCAATAGCCACACGCTGGCGCTGCCCACCTGAAAGCTGCCTTGGACGGCGTTTCAGGAGATCGGAAATTTGCAGAATACGTGCGGCAGTTTGCACCCGTTCTTCAATCTCCGCTTTAGGGACGCCATTTAAGGAAAGCCCAAAAGACAGGTTCTTATAGACGTTCATGTGCGGATAGAGCGCATAGTTCTGAAATACCATCGCGATATCGCGTTTCGCAGGTGGCAACTGCGTTATATTGCGCACGCCCAACCTGACAGAGCCACCAGATATCTCTTCAAGCCCTGCGATGGAACGCAGGAGTGTCGTCTTTCCGCATCCAGACGGACCAAGGAAGCTGACGAACTCTCCATCCCGGATACTCAGATCGATACCGGTAAGCACTTCTGTCTTGCCAAAGCTTTTGTAAAGCTGCTTGATATCTATGCCTGCCATGGATCTCCCCCCGAAACTGAGCAAGGCCACTCAAAATATAAACGTTCATTTTATAGTAAAGCTACTTACGCTTTGCTCACCTTACTCACCCAACCGGACTATCTGACCAGATTACAACTCCAAAGGACGGTATCTGCTCTGCCCCTACATATATTATTGCCGCCTCCGGCAGCTTCAGGCATTTGGTTTCATTGGTGAAATTGAACGCAAACTTAAGCTGTCCGCGGCGCGTAATACGAAGGCCTTCCTGCAGACCTTCATGCAACTCAACTTCGGACCATTTCACAAGATGAGCAGCTACTTTTTCCAGCAGAGAACCATCTACGTGCGCCGCTGCATAAACGCATTTCTGATTGGCAACCAATGCAGGATGCCCATCACGATAATCGGATTTAAAATGCCCCAGGATCTCCTCAGAGGTCTTAATACTCTCGCGCCAATTGGTGACCTTGCCTTGCTTTCCCTCAAAAAAAATCTGGTCCTGATTGTAAGGGGGCAAAGATTCCACCCGCACGACATCAAGGTCTATCAACTCTTTGAAGCTACCTGGTGGCAAAGGCTCCGAAACATGCATGTGTTCGGTTTTGCTGCCAGACCGTGGCCCCAGAAAGACCTTAGCGGTAGCCTCACTCAATCGCGAGGCAAGCCCCGGATTATCTATGATAATATCTGGAAGGATGATGAGTTTGTAATTACTGAAATCAGCGTGCGGGCCTATGATATCCACATCCGCGCCTAGTCTGGAAAGTGTAGCGTACCAATCCATCGCAGCTTTCGCGCTGCAGTAGTCAGAACCCTGTGGCAAAGTATGAGCTGCCCACCGTGATGGATAGTCAAGAACAAGGGCGACCTGTGCCTTTTGCCTTTCACCTGCCTCAGGCAGTAGTTTACACTCTTTCACAACCTGTGCGATCTCCAGGAAGGCTTGATCCGGCTCACTGTTTGGCAACAAAAGACCCGTATGAAACTGCTCCTGTGCGAATTTTAATTGACGCCAGCGGAAGTAACACACAACGTCAATGCCGTGTGCATAGGCCAACCATGTCCATAGGCGGATCATGCCATCCTGAGGCGACTGATTATGCATCGCCCAGTTCACGGGGCCAGGTTGCTGCTCCATCACCCAGGCTTTGCCCTGGCCAACATGGCGGTACAGATCATGATTAAACGCAGGCTGATCAGGCAAGCCAACCCGCAAGAGACTGGCTTTTTCAGTGTCTTCCTTCGGCGAGTTGACGAGTGCTCCCATAGGGTAACTGTCCCAAGAGGCAAAGTCGATATCCACACCAACCGCATAGTGATCATAGTCCGTATTGTGGCCCATAAAATTATGCGTGACTGGCGTAGTTCCAACATATTTCCGAAGGGTATCAACTTGGGCCCGATTGAACTTCACGACCTGATCTGAGGAAAAGCGGTAGTAATCCAAAAGATGCGTTGGACTTGGCTCTTCAACCAGATTATTAGGCAGCTCAATCTGAGAGAATGTAGAGTACTGCATGCCCCAGAAGCACGTTCCCCATGCCTCGTTCAACTTCCCGATTGAGTCATAACGACGTTGCAGCCATGCACAGAAGGCCGCCTGCGCTGCCGGCGAATAACTATGAATTGTGTCGTGATCGCCGTACTCGTTGTCGATCTGCCATGCTTTGATATACGGGTTCTGGCCATATCTTTGAGCGAATGCTTCAGCGATTCCAGTCACATACTCAAGATACACCGGACTTGAAAAGCAGTAGTGGCGCCTTGCTCCAAATTTGCGTATTACGCCGTCTTCATTGACAGGAAGAATTTCAGGATGTTTGTCAATGAGCCACCTGGGAGGCGCTGCGGTTGGTGTACACATAACAACCTCCAGCCCCGCCTGACCGAGCACGTTGACCGCTCTGTCCAGCCAGCCCCAGTTGAACTTGCCCTCCTCGGGCTCAACCAAAACCCATGAAAATTCTGCAATACGTACCCATTTCAACCCAAGCCTAACCATCTGACACGCGTCATCAGTCCAAATACCTTCTGGCCACTGCTCAGGATAATAACAGGTCCCCAACTCCAACATTCAAAACGCCTCAATACAACAATTTACTTTCAATAAGCGACATCTGAAGAATCACCCACACAGAGATATATCAGATAATTTTCCATAATATAAACGTTTAATTTATTGTAATTGATGACCTGTGCTCGGGTCATTGGGGCTGTGGCTCTACTCCGGCCTACATAAAACTGGAGTCCAGGAAGCAGCCAAACGGACATAAATAACTCTTCGTCATAGCCATGCACACTTTAACACATAAAATCAGTTTTATTTTTCATTATGTTATTCATTAGTCCGCCAGGCTCCGGATCAAGATCACCTTATCACTCCTTCGTCTCCCGGGTGCGTCCACTGAATGAAGAACGCAGTTGAGACGTTTTGTCGCAAGTTTAATTAAATGGTGAGTTTCCAAGGGTTTTTTGGGGGTGTGATGTTTCATGGCCGGGCTCTTCGTTTTCTTGCTTAACATTGGTCAAGGCTGATAACTCCGGTTCAATTCACTGTACCCTCGTCTCACCAGCATTGGAGATTGGGAATGTTACAAAATAAGAGGTGTGGGTCTGGGTATGCTTTCGCGACCGGCTTCGCGATGTTGCTTGGTAGTGCAGCTGTACCTGCATTTGCTGACGGTCCAACACTGAGCGAAGAAGCCTTTGAACGTTCTAAGCAGCTTTATTTTGAGCAATGCGCAGGCTGTCACGGTGTTCTGCGTAAGGGCGCGACAGGTAAAAACCTTGAGCCTCATTGGAAAAAAACGGGCAAAGACGGTACCGTTACTGAAGGTGGTACCCTTCAGCTCGGTCAGGAGCGCCTTGAGAAGATCATCGCCTGGGGCACAGAAGGCGGGATGAACAACTTCTCGGAAATTCTAAGCGAGCAGGAAATCAAGGGCATGGCGACCTACATTATGTTGGATCCGCCAAAGCCACCTGAGATGTCACTTGCTCAGATGCGCCAAACCCGCAAGGTTTACGTCGAAGAAAAAGATTACCCAACCAAGCCAATGCATGGCCGCAACTGGGAAAACTTCTTCGTTGTTATCGAGCGTGATGCAGGTAAAGTTGCAGTCATAGACGGCGACACCAAAGAAGTTCTGGTTCATATTCCTACCGGTTATGCGGTGCATGTGGTCAAAGCATCTGAACATCACAAGCTGGCAGAGCCCGAAAATCCAGGTCGTTTCTGGTACACCATGGGCCGTGATGGCAAGATGACGAAAATCGACCTCTGGCAGACTCCAGACAAGATGCTCGTTTCAGAAGTTACTGTTGCTTATGATGCGCGAGACGTTGCTGTTTCCGGCGATGGCAAGTACATAATTGGTGGTGCATACTGGCCTCCGCACTTCGTGATTTCTGACGCAGTGACAATGGAGCCGCTTAAGGTTGTTTCAACCCGCGGCGTGAACGTGGACGGGGATTATGTAGAAGAAAGCCGCGTAGCTGCTATCTACACAACTCCAAATGAGCCTACATGGCTGGTTGCGGTTAAAGAACTGGGCCAGATGTGGCAGGTTGATTACTCCGATATCGACAACCTTCGTATCGACAAAATCGACTCCGCCAAGTTCCTTCATGATGGCTTCTTCGATCCCACAGGCCGTTACTTCCAGGTCGCTGCGAACGCATCGAACAAAATGGTTGTAGTCGATACTAAAGAACGCAAACTTGAAGCTATGATCGACATTGCTGCTCTTCCACACCCAGGTCCAGGTGCTAACTGGAACGACCCTAAGTGTGGTCCGGTTGCAGGTACTACCCACCTCGGTGTTGGTACCGTAAGTGTGTGGGGTAACGATCCGGAAGGCCATCCGGACGCTGCCTGGAAGAAGTGTTACGAGGTTGAAACTGATGGCCCGGGCCTGTTCATTCGTACACACCCTAATTCCAAGTACGTATGGGCTGATCAAACCAAACATCCAGATCCTGAAATTCAGCAGGCTGTACAGGTGATCTCGAAAGAAACCGGTGAGATTGTGAAAACAATCACCATCACCGAAACAGAGGGTAATGCTGCTGTTCACTTCGAGTTCAACGCCGATGGTTCTGAAGTTTGGGTATCCAACTGGAACATGGGTGACTCACTGGCACCAAACGGTGAAATCGTTGTCTTCGATGCTGAAACACTCGAAGAGAAAACCCGGATTAAGGGCCTTTACGCTCCTACAGGTAAGTTCAACGTTCACATCCGTTCGAACCACGTTACATGATGTGTTCTGACGATCTTTTGAGGGGCAGGCACCACGCCCGCCCTTCTTTTCATTAGCGGTATCGAGACTGCAACGGCTGGACACCAGCCGGAGATGACGGAATTGCTCCCCGTATCCTGGAAGCCAGCCGCGCACGGCCCGGCAAGGATGGGTCGACAGTAATTCCAAACGGAGCCTGAAATGACCCAATCCAACGATACGGAAAAGAAAAAGCCGATCTGGCGCAGGTATTTCCTATGGGGAATGCCGGTAGGTGGTCTCATGGCAGCCTTTGTTGTCGGCATTATCTTCTGGGGTGGTTTCAACACCGCCATGGAAGCGACAAACACGAAAGAATTCTGCGTCTCGTGCCACGAGATGAATGACTTTGTCTATCAGGAATACCAGGGCACGATCCACAACGTAAACCGGTCCGGCGTAGGTGCAGTTTGCTCAGACTGTCACGTTCCTAAAGAGTGGACACATAAGATCATCCGTAAGATCAAGGCATCCAAAGAAGTTTGGGGCAAGCTGGTCGGTACGATCAACACACCAGAGAAATTCGACAAGAAGCGTCTGCACCTCGCGAAAAACGAATGGGCGCGGATGAAATCTTCTGACTCTCGTGAATGCCGAAACTGTCATGATTTTGAATCCATGATGCCGGAATTCCAGAAGCCGAGCGCACGTCAGCAGCACCTGAATGCAATGAAGACAGGCCAGACCTGTATTGATTGTCACAAAGGTATTGCACACACCAACATTCGTGGTCGCGCATCTGACGAGTATCTGGAAATGATCGAAGCGCCTGACCAGAACTTCATTCGTGAAGTCCCGAAAGAATATCTGGAAAGCCTTGCTCGTATTGAAGCCATCGAAGCTGCAGAAACTGAAGCTGCAAGCATTGCGAAGAAAGCACAACAAAAGGCTATGCAAGCGCAGATCGCAGCTGCTGTTGACGCAGCTGTTGCTGAGGAACGCACAAAAGCACCCGTTGACGAGCGTGCTGCTGATGCAGGCGACCCGGTTGATGCCAACATCGACTGGAGCGGCGTGGACAGCGTAGACATGACCTTGTTCTACCCCGGTCAGACGTCCTTCGAGTTTGTACAAAATGGCAAGCAACACGGCGGCGCTCGTCCCCTGACGAAGGGTGGAGACCAGTGCACAACCTGTCATGCGAAAGAGCTGAACAACATCGGTGCCAAAATCGTCAAGGGTACCGGGAATAATGAGCCTGCGCCAATCCCTGGCAAGCGCGGCGTGATCAACGCGACACTGCAGGCTGCTCATGACGACGAGAACGTCTACTTCCGCCTGCAATGGCCAGATGCTCCTCATGCACCTGTACCATTCGTTGACGGTGGCAAGATGGATCCTGAGAACCAGATCAAGGTTGCCATGATGATTACCGGCACCGGCATAAAGATGGGTGAACAGGTTGGTTGCTGGGCAACATGCCACGCAGATAACACCTACATGCCGTTTGATCCGGGTCCGGAGGCAATCGCTGAGAACGGGGATATTGCAAGCAGGCTGCAAGCGAGGCAGTCTATCCAGAAGTACCTGAGTGAGACCCGGAGTAAGGTTGAGATCAAAGGTCGCCGCGGTAAGGCTCAGGGCGGCTGGGACAAGCTGAAGTCTGCTGAGGAAATCGACCAGCTGCTGGCTGACGGTACCTTCATGGATCTGATGCGTGTCTATGCTGACGGTTCCGCAACCAATGGCTATCTGCTTGAGCGTCGTGTCGAAAACAATGGTGATATCACTGCCTCTGCCAATCTTTCTGCTGGCATGTGGACTGTGGTCTTTTCCCGTCCGCTGGCAAGCGACAAGCCAGGCGATGTGCCAATTGAACCAGGCAAAACCTATACAGTCGGCTTCGCTATCCATGATGACTTCTCAGCTGCACGCTTCCACCACGTGACGCTGAACACCAGTCTGGCTCTGGATGACGAAACTGCCCAAATCAATGTGGCAGGACGCTAAAACACACAAAGGGTGGCCGAGAGATTGGCCCCCTTTTTCCTTTGCAGTTCAAAACCTCGTGAGCTCTATAGTGAAGTGCAACGCCCCTAGCCCTGTTATAATGGCCATGATGTTCAATCTAGGTATGGGTCGTTGCAATGGGACACTACAAACATTTGAGTTGTGAAGAAAGAGACCAGACCGGGTCAATGAGGGCAGCGGTGGCTTCGCTCAGCGCTATTGCCCAGGCACTCCGGCGCTGCCCGTCAACCATCAGCCGGGCGGGAACTCAACCGGAACTGTTTGCCTCGTGGTGGCTACAGTGCGCGTCACGCTGATGGAGCGTATATTCAACGCAGACAGCGTAACGCAATCCCCGAAGCGGATGAAAAACTACAGGTCTTTGCCCTGAGACCATCTACAGGTTCATATACAGGATCAGTCAGAAAACGCGTCCGTTATGGCTATATCTGCACCCCGGCGCCAGCACCGAAGCCCCTTCAATTCCCGGTCCTCGCGCGACAAAATCAAAGACCGGAAGTCTATACATGACAGGCCCCAGGATATTGAAACAAGAGAAGAACCGGGTCATTGGGAAGGCGATCTGATGATCTGTAACCGGACACTGCCGGTTCTTGTACTGCATGAGCGAAAATCGCGGGTTACCCTGGTGACACGGTTGCAAACCAAATCGGCTGAGAATACAGCCGGGGCCATGCTCAATATCCTGTCCCGCCCGGACAAGGGATGTCGCAGGTCCATCACCTTCGATAACGGCACAGAGTTTGCCCTCCATACGCTCCTCAAAACAAGCTGGATATGAGCACCTGGTTCTGTGATGCCTGCGCCTCCCATAAAAAGGCGGGTTGAAAATGCAAATGGACGATTGCGGCTCTGGTTGCCGCGAAACTGTGATCCTGATGAAATGTCAGAGGGGTAGATAAAGGATATTGTTATGAGGTATAATCTGACACCGGGAAAGTGTCCGGGCTGGCTCACGCCGCTTCAGGCATTCTTCAAAGAACATGGTAAAGACATCATAGATAGCTTTGGAAAAAATGAATATTGCACTTCACAGGTGACTCCACGATTGTATTAAATATGTGGGCGCTATTTTTGTCACCCAGACATGACATTATTGGTCATCTTCCATCTCCTCATCAAGGTGCTGAAGAAGTTTTTCAAAGACCTCTACTGTATCTTCCTCTTGCAGCAAGGGATCTTTAAAGAAATCCATTTCCAGAAGTTCTGCCGAGGATGATCGCAAATTAGGGTCAAAGTTTGTGGCGGCATTTACAAATTTCACATAGGCTGTGTTCCCCCCGCCTCTGCCGTACTGGCCGGCTCCTGGCGAGGAGGCATGGTCTTCTACTGGGTTAAGTGCGCCGAGGCTTTCACTATCGGTTCTTTTTTTGCTTGCCGCGATTGATTTAAACGTCATAACCAGTTGGAAAAGTGTTGCTTGTTCATTCTTCAAATCCGGCGCACCAAACCTGTTATGATCACCTTCTCCAAAAAAATATGCCATCTGCCCCACAGCATACGTGTCTTGTCTTGGACTTGCACTCTGTTTTGGGGTTAATGACCGGCTCCATGATAGCATCACTTCAGGGGATGCATTGGTGATCGTCCCCATCCGGGCTTCTTCTTCTTCTGCAACGCAAGCACTACCCAAATCAATCAGTTTAATTGACTTGCTCTTCCGGTCGAACATGATATTTTCACCCTTAACATCACCATGAACTAAATTATTTTCCTCCAGAAAAGCGAGCGCTTCAAGCGTTTCCTTTAAGAAAGATTGAGCACTTCCCCAGAGTTCAGCATGAGTAATTTTGCCACTTTCATACATTTGTTTCGCGGTATCGAGAATAAAGGATATCTTGGGGCCGTCCACACATTCAAGCCCAAGTCCCTTTACACCTTCAGCTTCACAAATGCCGATACATCCGGCAATGTTCTTGTGCCCCCCCTCTTTATTTATTTTCTCGTAGATATTAGCCTCACGCTGAATCGTTTCCCAGGCGTCCCGGGTTTTGGCAATCTTCAGTGCAATGTCCCGGCCGTCTTTCTCAACCTTGAAAACATCACCAAACCCGCCGCCTCCCAAATAAACTCCTACCTTTTTCAAGGTCTCCCGCGCGGTCGGGTAATTTGAATATCCGTCGGAGTTTATAACTGGCTTTGTGTCAGATTTTGTAGTTTTTGAAGCCCCGGTTACATCAACCTGTTCAGACTCCAGCGCTTCTGGGAACACATTTGGGAAGTCTAATTCCATAGCTTCGTAAACGTGTTCCATCCATTCATCTTCACTGCTCTCTGACTGCGTAACAGCTTTTCTGTGCATTCGTTTCATTTTGCTCCTCCCATCCTGAATATTAAGTCATCAGGAGTTTAGTGCCTCGCTTCACGTAGTTTGACAATGTGTTGTTTTTTTGAATCACTCCCTCCCGGATTTGGTGAGGATATTGATATGGCAAAACGAGGCCCTGTTGCGAAGCAGGCCCTATGGTGTTGATCAGCATGCAAAATTGACCCACCTGGCGGGATAATTTGCATTTAAAAATGACCCGCCTTGTTTGTTATGATTTCGTGTCTTTTCGGGCACGGAGAACCAGCCAGGTGTTAGTCA
>CANNAV010000038.1 GCA_947502585.1 uncultured Pseudovibrio sp. | reverse complement strand
CGCTGTAATCACTGCGTAATTCAACTCCAACCATGACCAAATCCTGATGATTGTTCAATACTTCAATAGGTAATCACTAGTAACACCAAAAGGAAACAAATAAACACGAGTCAATGATTGGGAAGGTTGGTATTATCTCTGCATATAACTACAGGTTTCTAACGTGCCTGGTGTCCGAAGGTCAGCTAACACACCATTGAAATTTCATTTGAGGTTAGTCTCTATGATACCGGTCCGGATTGTGACACTGGTGGGTGGGCTGGAGGCCATGCCCTGAGGGGAAAAGAGGCGCTAGTGTGCCTCTTCCCAGTTGGTGGCAGCTCCTGCTTCTACTTTGAGGGGGACTGAGAGCTGGAGGGCGGGTTCTGTTGCTTTTTCCATAGTGGAGATGACGAGTTTTTTGGTCTCGGTGACCTGATCCTCAGGCAGTTCGAAGATCAGTTCATCGTGCACCTGCAACAGCATTTGCGCGTCCAGAATTGCCGTTTCTAGAACCTTGTCCATACGCGCCATGGCGCGGCGGATGATATCTGCCGCTGAGCCCTGAATTGGGGCGTTGATGGCAGCACGTTCATAGAACTGGCGCATGTTCGGGTTTTTGGTGTTTACATCCGGGTAGTGCGCACGGCGGCCAAAGATTGTTTCGACGTAACCATTTGCATGGACAAACTTTTTTGTTTCCTCCATGTATTCCTGGATACCGGGGAAGCGCTCGAAATACATTTTGATGTAGTCGCCTGCCTCACCACGGCCAATGCCCAGCTGGTTGGCAAGGCCGAACGCGGAGATGCCGTAGATGATGCCAAAATTGATGGCTTTGGCGCGGCGGCGAACGCTTGAATCCATGCCTTGAATCGGCACACCAAACATCTCGCTTGCTGTCATAGCATGAATGTCGAGCCCATCGGCAAAAGCCTGTTTGAGCTGTGGAATATCAGCCATGTGAGCAAGTACGCGCAGTTCGATCTGACTGTAATCGGCAGAAATGAGCATTTTGCCAGGTTCGCTCACGAACGCCTGACGGATTTTACGGCCTTCTGCTGTGCGGATCGGGATGTTCTGAATGTTTGGCTCGGAGGAAGACAAACGGCCCGTGGAGGTGGACGCCAGCGAGAACGAGGTGTGAACGCGCCCCGTTTCCTGATTGATGAAACCGGGCAGGGCGTCGGTGTAGGTGGATTTCAGCTTGGAAAGCTGGCGCCATTCTACAATTTTACCTGGAAGTTCATGGCCCTGGGCGGCGAGGTCATCCAGCACTGACGCTGAGGTGGACCATGCGCCGGTTTTGGTTTTTTTTCCGCCTGGCAAACCCATTTTGCCAAACAGGATTTCACCCAGTTGTTTGGGCGAGCCGACGTTGAAGATTTCGCCTGCAACATCGTGGATTTCAGCTTCCAGTCGTGCTGCGCCCTGAGCAAACTCACCTGAGAGCAGGGAAAGCATCTGGCGGTCGATGGAGATACCGCGGCGCTCCATTTTAGCCAGCGTGGCCACCATCGGGCGTTCCAGACGCTCATAAACCACGGTCATCTTCTCGGCGGCAAGGCGTGGTCTGAGGATTTTCCAAAGGCGCAGGGTGACGTCCGCATCTTCCGCCGCATAGGAGGTGGCTTTGTCCAACGGCACCTTGTCGAAGGTGATCTGGGATTTGCCGGAGCCACAGACTTCCCTGAACGGGATTGGTGTGTGGTTGAGCCAGCGCCGGGACAGCTCATCCATGCCATTGCCGCCCATGCCCGCGTCGAGCACGTAAGACAGCAGCATGGTGTCATCAAACGGCGCCATTTCTACACCGTAGCGCTTAAGCACAAGCCAGTCGTACTTCATGTTCTGCGCGATTTTGAGGACAGCCGGGTCTTCCAGCATTGGCTTGAGCAGCGCGATGGCGTCAACGAGTGGGATCTGGCCTTCCACCAGTGCGCCGCCGCTGAAGAGGTCGCCTTCGCCATCCACATGGGCCAGAGGGATATAACAGGCTTCACCCGGCTTGCAGGAGAGGGAGACACCGACAAGGCCAGCTTCCATGGCGCTGAGGGCATCAGTCTCGGTGTCCACAGCCACATAGCCCACTTCACGGGCCTGCGCTATCCACTCTGTGAGGCGCTCTTTGGTGGAAACTGTTTCGTATGCGGAATTATCTACAGGCATCGCAGATATTTCAGCCGCAACCTTCTCTGCCAAAGCGGTAGCGGTCCATGCTTTACCCTCTGGTTCTCCCGCTGGATCCTCAGCTTGTTCACCTGGTTTTACAGTGCTTTCCCAACCTTCAATCACAAGCTCAACCGGATCGATATTTTCCAGAACGGCTCCGGTTTTATCTGCGACTTTTTTGGTGAGGCTGGTGAAGCCCAGTGCTTTGAGAAAGCCGACAGCTTGCGCACCATTTACATCACACACGGTGAAATCTTCGACCGGGGTTTCAACCGGCACGGCCTCTTCCAGCTGCACGAGGCGCCTGGAAATGCGGGCTTGCCCGGCGAACTCGATGAGGTTCTCGCGGCGCTTCTTCTGCTTGATGGTTTCGGCCTGGTCCAGAAGAGTTTCCAGATCTCCGAATTCATTAATGAGCAGGGCGGCGGTTTTCAGGCCGATGCCAGGTACGCCCGGCACGTTATCTACACTATCGCCCGCCAGCGACTGCACTTCGACGACCTTTTCCGGGCCAACGCCGAACTTCTCGAAGACCTCGGCCTTGCCGATCACTTTGTTCTTCATGGTATCGACCATACCGATCTTGTCGGTGACGAGCTGCATCAGGTCTTTATCGCCGGAGACAATGGTAACGCGGGCGCCCTGTGCCTCTGCCTGACGGGCGTAGGTGGCGATCAGGTCATCGGCCTCATATCCCTGCTGCTCAATGGCCGGCACGCCGAACGCACGCGTTGCCTGACGGATCAGGCTAAACTGCGGGCGCAGGTCTTCTGGCGGCGGTGGGCGGTGAGCCTTGTATTCCGGATAAAAATCATTGCGGAACGTTTTGCCGGACTTATCGAAAATCACAGCAAAGTGGGTTGGCTCGTCGCCACCTTCTTTGGTGGGGCCTTCCTGCATCATCTTCCAAAGCATGTTGCAGAAGCCGGCAACCGCACCAACAGGCAGTCCGTCGGGCTTGCGAGTAAGCGGGGGCAGCGCGTGATATGCGCGGAAAATGAAGGTAGAGCCATCGATCAGGATAAGGTGATCGTTCTCTGTGAGAGCTGGTGCAATGGATTGTGTCGACATGCGCTGGATCATGCCTGTCAATGGCGCTGAAGGAAAGGACTATTCACCCTTTTTCAATGATGTTTTACCGATCTGCTCTGCCTTACTGCTCCTCACCGGGTTTTAAGGGGACTTCGGGCTCAGCGTAGAGCATAAAGCCGGACTGGTTGTTGCGGATGGTGGGTTTGTATTTGCCGTCCGGACAGACGAAAAACAGCTCGTCCTGCAGGCGGGCCTGCTGGCATTCTTCACTGAGCTCATAGACCAGGCCGGTGTTCTCACCGCTTAAGTAATAGTCGTTGGTGGCTGGCTCTTTTCCAGGCTCAATCGCAGGCGCTTCGTGAACAGACTGGTTGCAAAGGTCACTGACTTTCTTGCGGTATTGGGCTTCACCCAGATCAGCAGTACCCTCACGTTCCCTGTACTCCCCGCACTCCGCAACCTCAGCTGGCATGGCTTGTTTGGGTGGGGGTGGGGTTTCCTGAGCGTTGGCAGTGAACATACCGGCGCCTGAGATAAAGGGCAGGATGGCCAGAGATCTGAGTGAGTTTGTGAGGAGCCGGACTGTGATGGAGTAATTCATCTTGAGCTCCCTCCGGTTTCTAACGCTGAAAGGGCGGGCAGGCCGAAATGCTCAGCGCCCTCAGGGGGGGTGAAGCGAAAGTCTTCTGGTCTCAGTTCAGGCTCAAGCTTCCATCCCCGGTAGGACAGGTGTGTTTGTGGCAAGCCGACAAGGTCCTTGTAGGTAATGATGAGATACCCGGGCAGGCCGCTGTCCTCGTGGACCCACAATTGCCAATCTACCTTATCGTTAAAAAAGGCCAGATGATGAGCAACCCCATTCGGCAAAATTTCTCGCCCAACGTAGACAGACCGCGTTGTCAGCTCATCAAGCATCTGATTCAGCCCCGGGTTGACCAGATCAATCCCTGGCAAGGTGAGCTGAAAATCGTTACGTAGCACTTGAATAAACTCCGAAGCAGTCCCCCGGAAATCACCCTGCGTGTAGATATTCCGCGTTTTATCAAAATAGGTGATGATGCCGTCATCGAGATAGATTTCACTCATTCCATCAGGGCGCGGAAGATTGATCTTCAGGTCACCTTGCCCCAGAATATTGACCGTGTATTCAAAGACAAAGTTCAGCGGTACCCTGTCCTTAAAGATGCGCTCTTCACTTGCGTAGACGGTAAAGCTCATAGCTTTGACGTCGCTGAACTTCTCGGCGGTCTCATTGAGAATTTTCTGTGCTTTATCTTCTGTTTGTGCGACAGCAGAAAAGGGGCTTAGCTCCGTCCAGCCGATGGCGCCGAGCATGAAAAGTAGCGGCAAAACCCTGAGAGCCCCGAGTTGCATGGAGATCCGTTCCTTGATCTTGTTACAGCTTTCAGTGTGGTAAAGCTTAAACAAAGACCGGAAAGACCTTCTGAACTCAGCCATTAAAATTGGCGCTTACTGAACATACATGCAAAAAACCTGGAAAGCAGCAGTTTCGAGGGCTTAAGCGGACCAGCACTCCAGAGCATGCTGAGTTCAATCAAACGGAAGGCGCTCTGGCGCTGAAATCAGATTGGTGACGGTTCCGGGCTTTTAGCGGGTGGCATCTTTGCAACATAGGCCCAGGCTGGGCGCTTAAACAGGAATTTGCAGTAGCCTGTGGTGGTGATCAGCCAGAGCAGGAGAATTGGTGCGATGGTTGCTGTGCAGGTAACGATCAGGGAGATTACGCCTGCATTCTGAATGATTCCCAGTTTGACCAGGATGGTACGGGACACGGCCATCGGGAAGAAGAAGGACAGGTAGATCACGATGGAGTTCTTGCCCATATAGCGGAGCAAATCCAGCGCTTTAACTTTGGAGAGCAACGCGGAAACTGTGATCACCGCAAAAGCACCTGAACCGCCAGGGGCCAGAGAAGAAAACGGCAGGTCTGCATACCCATAGCCAACAAAAAGGCCGTTGGCGACCGCCCAGACAATCAAAAAGGCCAGGCCTTTCATGGTGTTCTGACGCACCCAGTCAGCAATAACGAAGATTTTCTCAGCAAAAACGTAGCCTGCGAAGAAGAACACGAAACGAGCGGCTGTTTCATCAATCAAAACAGAGCCGGGGTGCAGCCCGCTGGTTTGGATGCCCGCCGCAACCAGCAAGGTCACCTGCCACGGCACTTTCAGCGTATGCAGCAGTTTGGTGATGACGAAGAAGACGGGCAGGGCGTAGATGAACCAGAGTGTTCCGAAGGGCTGCACCAAGGCGAGCGTGTAATGCATCAACACACCATCCCAGCCGAACTCTGCGGCAAAAGATGGTGCTTTCATTCCAAACTGGATGGTGAGCCAGAGAATGTAGAAGTAGATGAAATGGACAACTTTACGATCCAGATACAGGCGCCAGTCCCGACGCAGCATCAGGGCAAGGAACAAGCGGAGATCATGAAAAAGTCATGCATACGGAAGAGCTTAGCAAAGGCAACAATATCGCCCTTGAATCCTATTTCGCCAATGGCACTTCCAACCCCGAGGGTTGAATGCATCATCACCACGAGAAAGATACAAAAGCCTTTCGCATAATCGACCCAATCCACACGACTGGAGGTTTGGTGCCCCACCATCGCATACCGCCCATCAATTTACTATTTAATTCGCGCAACCATTAGCTTTAGCGGGTGGGAATACCAGCGGCATCTCTCCAACTTGAATTATTGGTTACCGTGCTTTCATATCAAAGGCCGTTGAGGACCTGGCAATACGAAATGGTGTTATTGCTTGCATCTTCGTGACCCGGCTGATGTTAGTTTTTATGCGCCGGGGATACACATAGTTCCACCAGATATTCTGGAGATGCAATTGCTTAAGTATCTTCAGGCCTTATTTGCCGTTGTAGTTTTTGTCATCGCTCCACATTCCTTAGATGCACAGGAGACAACAAGCCCACCGGAGTTGCTCAAGAAAATCTGAATTGGACCGGACTTTGATGCCAATGCCTTTGCACCCGAAGTCTACGATAGGATTCCAACCTTTTTAAAGCAGAACAAGGCTGGCCAGCTGACAGGACTTCTGTTTCGCTTTGTGCTTGTGAAGGGTATGAAACACGAAGATCTTTTGGACCACATGAGCAGCAGACCGCAACGCAGAGCTTTTTGCTGATGCGGAACGGTAAAGTGCATGCTGAGAACAACAGCGAGGCGCTATTGGCCGTTGGCTCAGCCTTTCAGCTTTATGTGCCGGATCAAGTGGCGGAACGTGCCCGGTCCGGGGACTTAAGCTGGCAAGATAAAGTCACGCTGGAACAACGACATATCTCATATCCCGGCGGCACGATGCAAAATGAACCGATTGGCAGGAAGTTCGTTTTGCCGGATGTGGCGCACAACACCTGGAATGCAGAGCAGGAGCTGGGCGTCACTTACCTTATCGCGCTGGTTGTGACACGGTTGGAGAGCCCAGCCTCAGTTCAGGCGACTCTCCGTTAAGTTTGGCAGGGTTAGCGGCGTTTATCGTCGTCAGCGGACCATGGGCTGATCTGGTCAGGGTCATTTGAACGTGGACGAGAGCGGCCATTCTCCTGCTCTGTGTGACGGGAGGAACTCCACTCGTCTTCATTCAGGTCCACAGTACCATCGCGGCGACGGTAACCTGGATTGACGTTTAGATTCTGCACCTTCACACGGCGGGCCAGATAGTTGCCAATAACCTCACGCAGTGGCGGGATGAAGAGCAAAAGGCCAATCGCGTCTGTAAAGAAACCCGGAATCAAAAGCATGAGCCCTGCAAACACGATCATTGCGCCATGCATCATCTCATGACTGGGAACGCGTCCTGCTTCCATTTCAGCACGCATGCGCATGAGCAAAGACAGGCCTTGCTGGCGCAGCAAATATGTGCCGGCAGTTGCTGAAGCTATGGTCAACAGGATTGTTGGAATTGCCCCGAGAACACTTCCGACCTCAATGAAAAGATAGATCTCGATGGTTGGCAGCAGAATGAAACAGGCAAGAATGATAAGTCCGATTGGCATAGCGTCCGCTTAGGTTCAGGTTTATGTTACTTTTTAATCACTTCTTTTTGAAGCTATCTGACATATAGTGGATTGTCTCTGCTGAATTGCAATGACTGTTTTTAGCTTATACTTGAGTGTTAAGACCTTAAAAAGGCGTTGGATGAACACGAAATAGCTGGATGTTGCTGACAGAAACCTTAAATTAGTGACAGAGCCTGTAAAAATGCGCCAGAGCACATTATCTAGATATCTAATGCATTTGATCACCTGCGCCTGGCAGCCCACGAGTAAAGGACCGGTCGGTACTCGGAATGAACGAAATATTCGACGTCTACAACATAATCTTCCTCATTGCGGCAGTTGTTATTTTTCTGCGGTTACGCTCTGTTTTGGGCAATCGCACCGGTAACGAGCGTCAACCATTTGACCCGTATGCTGCCCGGCAAAAACAAGACTCTCAAAAGTCTCAGACTCCTGACAATGAGGACAATGTTATTCCTCTTTCAGGAAGTGAGCATGTTCAACATGATCCTGAGTGCGCTGAACGGAAAACACGTGAACATATTGAAGCTGAGATCGACAAACTTGCCCCAAAAGGCAGCGCGTTGAATCTTGGCCTGCGTGAAATCTGGAAAGCTGAGCCGTCTTTCAATCCAAAAGAGTTTACGGAAGGTGCACGTGGCGCCTACGAGATCATTTTGATGTCGTTTGCACAGGGTGATCGCCGCACACTCAAAGATCTTCTTTCTCCTGAAGTATTCAATGGTTTCTCAGCTGCGATTGACGACCGGGAAAGTCGCAATGAACGCGTTGAGTCCACCTTTGTGGGCATCGACAAAGCTGACATTGTGGATGCGGCCTTCAATGAGAAAGACAAACTGGCTGAAGTGACTATTCGCTTTAAGGGCCAGCTGATCACGGCTACGCGGGATTCTGAAAACCGCATTGTGGATGGTGACCCAACCGCAGTGAGCGATCTTACAGACATCTGGACCTTCGCTAGGGTAACTGGCAAGGACGATCCAAACTGGAAGCTGGTTGCAACTGAATCTGCATGACGTTTACCTTCTCTCGCGGCGCTATAAGTTTCATTATGGCACTTGGCGTCGCGGCGGGGGTAAATTCTGTTGCTGTAGCTGAAAACACCCCTGCAAAAGACCATAGGACCATGCGAAACGCGAAGCTCTCCGGGCCACTTGATCCCAGCGGAATCGATGGATGGGCTGCAGATAATCATTCTGCAGCCCTTTCCGTATTTGTGGCTCACTGCAAGGCAAGCGAGGGCCGGACGCTGCCGACAAAGGCGTTTGGCATTAGCGACGCAAAATTACGCGCTATCTGCGTAAAAACGCGCGAAATCGACATAAATAACGCAAGTGATGCAAAAACCTTTTTAGAACAGAACTTTACGCTTCAGCGCATAGAGCGCGAAGGGTTCGTGACCGGCTATTACATGCCAGAACTTGAAGGCTCGCTTATTCGCACTGATGAGTATGTTGTTCCCCTACATGCTTATCCTGAAAACAAGACGGAGATGCCGACACGCGGCGATGTGATGGATGGTGCACTGGATGGAATGGGCCTTGAAGTACTGTGGGTGAAAGACCCGATAGATGCATTTTTTACAGCTGTTCAGGGGTCTGCCCGAGTTCGTCTGCGCAATGGCGAGCTGCGTCGTCTGGCTTTTGCAGGCAAATCCGGTCATGAATATACCGCGATTGGCCGTGTGCTCATAGAGCGCAGCGAAATCTCCGGGGATCACATGGGAATGGATGCGCTTCGTGCCTGGTTATCCGCAAACCCATCCCGGCAGGAAGACGTGTTTCGGCACAATAAATCCTACATCTTCTTTGAGCTGCAACCGTCGCAGAACGGTGAAGTGGCCGCAATAGGAGGTGCAGGAACAGCACTGACAAATCTGAGATCCCTGGCAATTGATGATGATCTGCACACTTATGGCAGTTTAATTTTTGTCTCGAGTGAGTTAAGGAGCTACGACAAGTCAGGTGATCGCTTCGCTAGGCTTATGGTTGCTCAGGATACCGGGTCGGCCATCAAGGGCGCTGCGCGCGGTGATATCTATGTTGGAAGTGGTGCGGAGGCAGGTGCCGTTGCCGGGAATATCCGTCACCGGGCGGTGTTCTATCTCCTTGTTCCAAAGGACTAAATTTTTGTAGACGGATCGGACAGATGACGAATGGTGATCGCGCAAAGCGAGCCAGGACAAAACAGCTGACAGAAGCAGACAAGCGCTTGTGGGACAGGGTGAAAGCCACTCTGACGCCCATCCATCAAGAGCGTCTTTCTGACGTGCTGGAGGATACAACGCAGCTTTCCGGGCCGGATCAGCCCCTTATGCACGCCCAGAACTTTGAAGTGATCCAGCCCGGACTTAAGCCGCAACAGACCTCGACACCAAAACCGCAGGCCAAAAAGTCTAGTGGTGCCAAAGGGAAGACCGAACCGGACTATAGCCCGCCCAAGCCTGTTGCTCCGGCAATACCTGCGCTTTCGCCGCTCAACCGAAAAGAGCGGAAAAAAGTAGTTCGCAGGGGCAAGGGCTATATTGATGCGCGTATCGACCTTCATGGTATGACACAGTATCAAGCGCACCAACGCTTAACCTCGTTCATCTATCAGTCGCAGGCCATGGGCTATTCCCTCGTGCTGGTGATCACTGGTAAAGGACTCAACAACACCAGCAGCCCCTATGATGACGATCGTGGTGTGTTACGCAGAATGGTGCCACAATGGCTCTCTCTTCCTGATATGCGTAGCTGTGTGGTAGGCTTCGATCAGGCTCATGTTTCCCATGGGGGCAGCGGTGCGATTTACGTTCGCATTCGTAAGCGTAAAAAATAAGGCAGGAATTTCAGTAAGATGACGCCCTTTGGAGCCAAAGTTCGAGAGTTGCGGGCAAAGAAGAAGATTACCCTGAAGGAAATGGCGGAGGCTCTTTCGGTTTCCTCTGCTTACCTGAGTGCGCTTGAACATGGCAAGCGCGGCACTCCGACCTGGTACATGGTTCAGCGCATGATCACCTATTTTAACGTGATCTGGGATGAAGCTGAAGAACTTCAGAGACTTGCGGAGCTTTCCAATCCGAAGATCACCATCGATACGGGTGGCCTGACACCACGGGCGACTGAGCTGACGAATATGCTCGCCTCAAAGATCAATGGCCTTTCAGAGGACTCCCTTGAGCACCTCATACATCAATTAAGAGTGGTAAGCTCTCGCGACAATATCTAGTCTAAGCAGGCAAAGCTCTGTAAAGTCAGTCTGCTGACTCTTGACGTGGACTGCTGATATGACGCCTGAAGAACTCAAAGTGGATCAACTGGTTGATCCTCAATCACTTCTTAACAAACTCAGAGAGCTGGTTGAGAAGTATAATGGCGACGGCAAAAGCTTTAAGCTGCGCAACGACGTTCTTACTAAGCTGAAAGCCACACACAAAGCCGCTTTCAGGGAGATTGAAAGGCTCCTGATGGATGACGGGCAGGGCCGACGATGTTCCGAGCGCTTGTCCTGCGTGCAGGATATGCTCATTCAGGTGATCTATGAATTTGCGACTACATATGTCTATCACAATGAAAATCCAACGAAATCCGAACGCGTCAGCGTCATAGCCGTTGGTGGTTATGGGCGCGGAACGATGGCGCCTCACTCTGACGTTGATCTGCTGTTTCTCTGGCCGTACAAACAAACGCCCTGGGGGGATCAGGTCGTTGAGTTCATCCTTTATATGCTTTGGGACATGGGCCTGAAGGTTGGTCACTCCACGCGCAACCTTGATGAGACAATCAAGCAGTGCCGCGAAGATATGACCGTGCGCACAGCCGTTTTGGAAGCACGTTATGTCTGGGGTGATTCCGAGCTTTTCGAGGAGCTTACCAACCGCTTCGACAAGGAAATCGTTTCCGGCACAGGACCGGATTTCATCGCTGCCAAGCTCGCAGAACGAGATGACCGTCATGAACGGCAAGGTGCCTCCCGTTATCTTGTTGAGCCGAATGTCAAAGAAGGAAAGGGCGGGATGCGTGATTTAAACACGCTGTTCTGGATTGCAAAATATTTTTATCGCGTTCCCAGTGGCTTAGGTCTGGTTGAGAAGGGTGTTTTCTCGCGGCGTGTATTGAATCAGTTCCGAAAGAGCCAGGATTTTCTATGGGCTGTCCGCTGTCATCTGCATTTTCTGACGAACCGGCCCGTGGAACGCCTGGGTTTTGATGTTCAACGGGAAATTGCTGACCGACTTGGTTATATGGACCACCCCGGCATGCGGGCTGTTGAACGGTTCATGAAGCACTACTTTCTTGTTGCAAAGGATGTTGGTGATCTGACCCGCATTTTTGCCGCAGCGCTTGAAGAGCAGCATGTGAAGTCTGCTCCAAGCATCTCGCGGTTCCTTGGCAGTTTTGTTCCGGGAAGCAAACATAAGAGGCGGGCTATCAAAGGAACCAGGGACTTCCTTGTCGGGAACGGGCGCCTTATTGCGGCGAAACCGGATATCTTTGAGAAAGATCCGATCAATGTTATCCGTGTGTTTTATCTGATCGACAAAACCAACCTGGATATGCACCCGGAATTGCTGAAACTGGTTCGTCGATCCCGCCGTCTGATCAACGCGGACTTCCGCAAGAATGAGCAGGCGAATCGGCTGTTCCTTAAAATCCTGACAAGCCGCAGTGATCCGGAAACTGTTTTACGCGCGATGAATGAGTCGTCCATCCTCGGCCAGTTCCTGCCGGAGTTCCGGAAGGTCGTCGCGATGATGCAATTCAACATGTATCACCACTACACAGTTGACGAACATCTCATCCGTTCTGTTGGAGTACTCTCTGAGATTGAACGCGGGATGGGCGGGGACAGTCACCCTTTGGCGACGGACCTCATTAAGTCAGTGCACAGCCGAAAAGTTCTTTATGTTGCAATGCTTTTGCACGATGTAGCCAAGGGTCGGCCTGAGGATCATTCCATTGCAGGTGCCAGGATTGCACGCAAGGTTTGCACGCGCCTGGGACTCTCTAATGCGGAGACCGACACGGTCGCCTGGCTCATTGAGCAGCATCTGGAGATGAGCACCATCGCGCAATCCCGCGACCTGAGCGACCCGAAGACCATCAAGGACTTCTGCCGTAAGGTGCAGAGCCTGGAGCGCTTGCAGCTGCTGTTAATTTTGACGGTTGCAGACATTCGGGCTGTTGGTCCAGGTGTATTTAATGGCTGGAAAGGGCAGTTGCTACGCACGCTTTACTATGAGAGCGAGACGATCCTCAGTGGTGGTCATAGCCGCATGAGCCAGCAGCAACGTGTTGATAATGCTAAACAAGAGTTGTCGAAGCAGCTGGCAGGCTGGACCGACGATGACCTGGACAGCTACCTCAATCGCCATTATCCGGCATACTGGCTACGCGTCGATTTGAAGAGCAAGATCAACCACGCAAATCTGATCCGCATGACTGATGCGGAAAAGGAGCACCTGGCGACCTCTGTGGAGCCTCATGCCTTTGAAGGTGTTACTGAAATCACCGTGCTGGCACCGGATCACCCACGACTGCTCTCCACGATTGCACACGCTTGTTTTGCAGCAGGCGGCAACATTGTGGACGCTCATATCGACACCACAAAAGACGGCCTTGCACTGGATACGATCTATATCAGTCGTGAACTGCCTGAGGACGATGATGAACACCGTCGCGGAGAGCGGATTTGCTGCCTTATCAAAGAGGCGTTGCGGGGAACGGCTCCTGTCCCTGAGGTGAAGGGTGCAGCGGCAAAACCGAATGCCCGCAACAAGGCGTTCTCACTGCAAACGACTGTTTTAGTTAGCAATTCCTGGTCAGAAAATTATACGGTGCTTGAAGTGACCGGGCTTGACCGGCCAGGTCTGCTTTTTGATTTAACCACCGAGATCTCGGCTCTCAACCTGAATATTGCAAGTGCTCATGTCGGAACCTTTGGGGAGAAAGCCGTTGACGTGTTTTATGTGACCGACCTGACCGGCCAGAAAGTGCACAATGTGGGGCGTCAGGAATCTATTCGCGACAGACTCAAAAATGCCTTTGACGGTAAAAAGCCACAAAAAGTACCTACGAGCTCACGCCGCAGACCTCAAAAACATACAGGTAAATAATTTTAATGGGCCTTTTCAGGAGCTTTGCCACAGTTGGTGGTGCAACAATGCTAAGCCGTCTTTTGGGGTTTGGGAGAGATGTAATGCTGGCTGCCTTTGTTGGCACCGGCCCTGTTGCAGATGCTTTTGTTGTGGCTTTCCGCTTACCAAACCTGTTCCGCAGATTATTCGCAGAAGGTGCATTCAATTCAGCTTTCGTGCCGTTGTTAGCCCGCTCCGTTGAGGAGGAAGGAGAGCAGGGGGCACGGAAGTTTGCTGGTGAGATTGCGGCGGCTTTGTTCTGGTCGCTGGTGGTTATCCTCGCTCTGGCTGAGGTTTTCATGCCTTTGCTCGTGCATTTGCTGGCACCGGGCTACTACTCTGACCCCGCAAAGTTTGACCTCACAGTCCTCATGTCACGCATCGCATTTCCGTATTTGCTGTTCATGTCTTTGCTCGCTTTTTTGAGCGGAATTCTCAATACATTTCATAGGTTTCTGGCCGCAGCCATGGCTCCGGTCATGCTCAATGTTGTGATGATGGCCGTGCTCTCAGGCATTGGGTTTTATGAGATGGAGTCCAGTCAGACGACCGGGGTATTGCTGGTTTCCGGCGTTGCTGTTGCGGGTGTTTTTCAGCTCGCTGTTGTTGCCATTGGCATGAAACGGCTCGGCTTTCGTGTTCCGATCATGCGCCCACGTTGGACGCCGGGCGTAAAGCGCTTGCTGGTTTTGAGTGTTCCCGGTGTGATTGCGGGTGGAATTACACAGATCAACATCACAGTTGGCACAATCATCGCATCGCTGGAAAGCAGCGCGAATTCATATCTTTACTATGCTGACCGGATCTACCAGTTGCCACTGGGCGTGGTGGGGATAGCAATTGGTGTTGTGCTTTTGCCGAGCCTGACACGGCAGCTGCGCTCTGGTCAGGAAGAGCTGGTTCATCACACGCAAAACCGGTCAATGGAATTCGCTCTTGCGCTTACTCTTCCAGCTGCAGTTGCTCTGGTGATCATCCCCGAAACCGTAATTGCAGTCTTGTTCCAACGCGGTCAGTTTACGGGTGTTGCTGTAGAGCAAACTGCCCTGGCTTTGATGGCGTTTGCTTTTGGTTTGCCGGCGTTTGTGCTGAACAAGGTGCTGTCGCCGGGATTCTTTGCACGGGAAGATACCAGGACCCCGATGTACTTCGCCGCTGTCGGCATGGCGGTGAATGTGGTTCTCTCGATTTTACTGTTCCCTTCCTTCAAACACGTGGGCATCGCAATTGGGACGACAGCAGCGGGGTGGGTCAACTCGGCTCTGCTGGCATTCGTGCTGTGGCGGCGTGGCCATTTTGTTGTCGACGCAGCATTGATGAAACGAATTCCACTATTAGGCATTGCCAGCGCACTTATGGGCGTTGTCGTGTATGGCGGAACGCTTGTTCTGGCGCCGCTTTCAACATCCGGTCTGTTTGTTATACGAGCCAGCGAGCTTGTTTTTCTCGTCACCATCGGTCTGGTTTCCTTTGCGATTTTGGTTCAGCTCACCGGGACCGTTGATTTTCGCGCACAATTGCAAAAATTGCGGCGATAAAGGCTCTCTAACCTTGCAAATCACTTGCACATGCGGAAAAGCGCCGCCATAAACACCAAGCTTAATCTCCGCGGGCTGCCGTAGTCTGTTTGTCACCCATCCAGACTATGCCTGCACAACCCACTGGCCCTTCCAACAGGCCCAAGCCTAGGGATATTTTACAATGCCGGCGTTTCAGCCTCGCGTTTTCTCCGGTGTGCAACCAACCGGAAATCTGCACCTTGGCAACTACCTTGGCGCTATTGTCCGCTTTGTTCCGCTACAGGATCAAATGCCGACTATCTTCTCCATCGTTGACATGCACGCGATCACAGTCTGGCAAGACCCTGCTGAGCTGACGCAGCAGACCCGTGAAGTAACAGCTGCTTATCTTGCAGCCGGTGTTGATCCGAAGAAGTCGATCATCTTCAACCAGAGCCAGGTGAAAGAGCATGCTGAACTGGCATGGATTTTCAACTGTATCGCCCGCATGGGCTGGTTGAAGCGCATGACTCAGTTCAAGGACAAAGCGGGGAAGAACGCAGAAAATGCTTCTGTTGGTCTGTTTGCTTATCCTAACCTGATGGCAGCAGATATTCTGGCGTACCGCGCAACCCATGTTCCGGTTGGCGATGACCAGAAGCAGCACCTTGAGCTGACACGCGACATTGCGCAAAAGTTCAACAATGACTTCGCTGATCGCATCAACGAGCTGGGTCTGGGCGTTCCAAATCCTGAGCCTTCTCATGAAGCACCGGATGAGCTTTACTTCCCGGTCACCGAGCCAATGATTACTGGTCCTGCGACCCGTATCATGAGCCTGCGAGACGGCAACAAGAAGATGTCCAAGTCTGATCCATCTGACCTTTCCCGCATCAACCTGACTGATGATCAGGATACGATAGCAAAAAAAATCAGAAAGGCGAAGACCGATCCTGAAGCTCTTCCAGGTGAAGTGGATGGACTGGAAGGGCGTGCGGAAGCTGACAACCTTGTTGGTATTTATGCTGCTCTTTCCGGGCGCACCAAAGCTCAGGTTCTGGCTGAGTTTGGCGGTCAGCAGTTCTCAGTGTTCAAACCAGCGCTTTCTGAGCTGGCTGTTGAAAAACTTGCGCCAATGAATGCGGAAATGCGCCGGATCATGGATGAACCTGCCCGCGTCGACGCCATTCTTCGTGATGGTGCTGAGCGTGCTGCTGAGATTGCAGAACCAGTGTTGCATGATGTGCGCCGCATTGTTGGGTTTCTCGAAAACCGCCGCAGCTAATAAACTTTTATTTCCAATATCAAAATGTCGCAGTTTATCTGCGGCATTTTCTGTTTTCCGGCTTCCTCTGCAGCCTTTATCTGATCAACCCCAAGATCAGAAAAGGCAAGAGCCTGATTGACGTGATGGTTCTTTGGTGGGCAGTGTGAGCCTATATCGCTGGATATTCTCCGCAGCTCTTGTCTATTTCGCATAAAAATTGCCAGAAACGCATTCAATTAGCGCTGAGTTTATTGACAGAGGGCTGGTTGCACCCCTACATCCTTGCAGATTGATTGGTGGGGCTTGCCCCAATACATCAGATGGTCGGATGAATGATTGAAACTCGTATTGATCGACGCTTTGCAAAGTTGAAGGCTGAAGGACGCCCGGCGCTGGTAAATTTTATTACGGCCGGAGACCCGGACCTCGCCACCTCGCAGGCAATTTTGGATGCACTTCCGGAAGCAGGCAGTGATGTTATTGAGCTTGGCATGCCGTTTTCTGACCCGATGGCTGAAGGTGTTCCAATCCAGCTGGCGACCCAGCGCTCTCTTGCGCAAGGCCATACGATGGAAAAGACGCTTCAGATGGTGCGTGAGTTCCGCAAGAAGGACAATGACACTCCGATTGTTCTGATGGGTTATTACAACCCGATCTATGTACGCGGCAGTGCAGCGTTTGTAAAAGAAGCGTGTGAGGCTGGTGTTGACGGTCTTATCGTTGTTGATGTACCCGCTGAAGAAGATAATGAACTCTGCATTCCGGCAATTAAGGGTGGCGTAAACTTTATCCGCCTGACAACGCCAACAACTGATGACAAGCGCCTTTCGACTGTCCTGGAAAATACATCAGGTTTCGTTTACTATGTATCCGTAACGGGGGTGACCGGATCAGCTGCTGCAGATACTACTGCAGTTGCTCAGGCAGTTACACGAATTAGATCCCACACTGACCTTCCTGTTGCTGTTGGATTTGGTATTAAAACTGCTGAACAAGCAAAAGAAATTGGCAAGCATGCCGACGGTGTAGTGGCTGGCTCCATCCTTGTTGAGGCTATTCGAACAAGCCTTGATGACAACGGCAGAGCCACAAATCAAACAAAAGCTGCTGTTACAGAAGTTGTACGCTCGCTACGTGTGGGTGTAGAAAAAGCCCGGAAATAAGTATTGCTTTACGTATGGCCCGTTTAATGGCCATTAAAAACCGAAAACGAAATTAAAGACAGGCGGCAGCCCGTGAACTGGATTAACAACGTCGTAAGGCCGAAAATCCGCAGCTTTCTTGAAAAGCGCGAAGTACCGGAAAACCTTTGGATCAAGTGCCCTGAAACCGGCGAGATGGTCTTTCATCGCGATTTGGAGGCAAACCAGTGGGTTGTACCAAACTCCAATTTCCATATGCGCCTTTCCAGCAAGAAGCGCCTTGAGTATTTATTTGACCAGGGTGAATTTACCAGGATCGAAACTCCGGGAGTTGCTGTCGACCCATTGAAATTCCGCGATCAGCGCAAGTATGTTGATCGTCTGAAGGACGCTAAGGCCAAAACCGAGATGACCGACTCTGTCGTCGTTGCCAATGGTAAGGTGAACGGCTACGACATGACCACTGCGGTTCAGGATTTCGCCTTCATGGCTGGTTCTCTGGGCATGGAAGCTGGCGAAGCAATCATCCGCGGCATGGAATATGCCGTCGAGAACAAAACACCTTTCGTCATGTTCTCCGCTTCTGGTGGTGCACGCATGCAGGAAGGCATCTTCTCGCTGATGCAGATGCCACGTACAACTGTAACTGTGCAGATGCTGCGTGAAGCAGGCCTGCCTTACATTGTAGTGCTGACCAACGCAACGTACGGTGGTGTAACAGCTTCCTATGCGATGCTGGGAGACGTTCACATTGCTGAGCCTAACGCTTTAATCGGCTTTGCTGGTCAGCGCGTGATTGAGCAGACCATACGCGAGAAGCTTCCTGAAGGCTTCCAGCGCTCTGAATATCTGCGTGATCACGGAATGGTCGATATGGTTGTGCATCGTCACGACCTGAAAGAAACCATTTCCAACCTGTGTAATCTGCTGATGAAGCGTGAAGCTCAACTGCCTGTGCCTGAAGAAAAGCCGGCAGAACCAGAGGCTGGCACTGAGGTTGCTGTAACGTCCTGAGCCTTTACGGCTCGCGGAGTTGCGAATTGCTTTAAAGAGTCCGGCATACCGTGCCGGGCTTTTTCTTTATTCAGATGTCCGGCAGATTTGAAGATGGACCACCAATGAACACAATCAAAGCCGCCCTTAATCGTTTGATGAAACTTCACCCTGATGAAATTGATTTGTCTTTAGACCGGATGCATCGGGTTATGAAGGCGCTGGGTAGCCCTGAGGCACGCATTCCGCCTGTCTTCCATATCGCAGGCACCAACGGCAAAGGGTCTGCCGGAGCCTCGATCAGGGCGCTTCTGGAGGCGCAGGGGAAAACCGTTCATGTGTACTCTTCACCGCATCTGGTCCGCTTCAACGAGCGTATTCGGCTGGGTGGTACAGGACGCTTTATCGAGGACGATGCACTGCTTAACGCAATTGAGTGTGTTGAGAAAGCCAATGACGGACATGAGCTGACGTTTTTTGAGGCTACAACGGCTGTTGCGTTTTACCTGTTTGCCAACAATCCTGCTGATTATCTTGTTCTGGAAGTCGGGCTTGGCGGTGTTCTGGATGCCACCAACGTTGTTGAGAAGCCACTTGTAAGTGTGATTAGTCCGATCTCAAAAGACCACGAAAATTTTCTGGGTAACAGCCTTGAAGACATCGCATTGGAAAAGGCCGGGATCATCAAGCCGGGTTGCCCTGTTGTCGTGGGACCGCAAGTGGATGTTGTGCGGGATGTCATTGAGAACAAAGCCGGACGGGAGCATGCGCCAATCTGGTTCCATGGGCAGGAGTTTTTTGCCGGGGAAGAGGGCGGTCGGCTTGTTTACCAGGATGAGTTTGGCTTGCTCGACCTTTCACCGCCAAAGCTTGCCGGGTTTCATCAGCTGTCCAACTCCGGGCTCGCGCTGGCGGCATTGCGGGCGGCGGGTTTGCTGGAGAGTGATGAGGCCCGTGCCGCTTGCGATAAAGCACTGCGCTCCATCAACTGGCCAGCCCGGATGCAGCCTCTTTATGATGGCAAACTCTTTGACGAACTGCCGGAAAACAGTGAGGTCTGGGTTGATGGCGGACACAATCCCGGCGCAGCAAGAGTGATTTCCGCGTTCCTTGCGGACCTCACGGATAAGGCATCCCGACCGACCTATCTGGTAATGGGAATGATGAGCACGAAAGATCCGGAAGGGTTCTTTGAGCAATTTGAAGGGCTGGCAAAGCATGTCATCTGCGTTCCTTTGACCACCACCTGCGCCGGGCGCTCTCCGATTGAACTTGCCCAAATTGCGCAGCACGCAGGCCTTTCAGCATCTGCTCACGGCAGCATGGACAGGGCGATTGAAGAGATCAGACATCGTGCGCTGAACGAGGAGGAAGCGCCCCGTATTCTGTTTGGCGGCTCGCTTTACTTAGCCGGGGACGTTCTTGAGAGAAACGGCACGGTGCCGCAGTAATCTTGACTCGATTCAGATCCGAAATGATTAGCAGACACAAAAAGAGAGGCAATTTTCTCTCTTTTTGTGTTTCAATACCAGCTGGAATTATGCATCCAGGCCTTCGAACAGGGCCGTGGAAAGGTAGCGCTCTGCGAAACTTGGGATGATGATGACTATATTTTTGCCTGCCATCTCATCACGCTTACCAACTTCGATCGCAGCTTTCAGCGCCGCACCGGAAGAGATCCCAACCGGAACGCCCTCAATTTTCGCTACTTCACGGGACAGCGCAAACGAGTCCTCATTGGAAACGGTGACCACTTCATCGTAAACAGCGGTATCCAGAACGCCTGGCACGAAACCAGCGCCGATACCCTGTATTTTGTGCGGGCCAGGCTGACCACCAGACAGAATCGGGCTGTCAGATGGCTCAACAGCGACCACGTGAAGGGCTGGATTGCGTTCTTTAAGCACCTGCGAGGCGCCGGTTATGGTGCCGCCAGTGCCGATGCCGGAAACAAACACGTCAATGTTTCCATCGGTGTCGTTCCAGATCTCTTCTGCAGTGGTTGTGCGGTGAACCTCAGGGTTTGCCGGGTTTTCGAACTGTTGCGGCATTACTGCCTCCGGAACTTCCTTTAGAAGCTCTTCCGCACGCGTAACCGCGCCCTTCATGCCCTTTGGACCTTCGGTCAGATCAATCTCAGCGCCCAGAAACTTTAGCATCTTGCGGCGTTCGATTGACATGGTCTCTGGCATTACGAGGATCAGGCGATAACCTTTTGCAGCTGCAACGAACGCAAGCGCGATGCCAGTGTTACCTGAGGTTGGTTCGATCAGAGTGGTTTTGCCTGGAATGATCTTGCCCGCAGCCTCCATTGCCTCAACCATTGCGACACCGATACGGTCTTTCACGCTGGAAATCGGGTTGAAGAACTCAAGCTTGGCGAGCAGGTTGCCCTTGACACCGTGAGCCTTTACCAAACGGTCCAGACGTACGATTGGTGTGTTTCCGATAGTCTCTGTGATGGAAGAGTAAATTTTTCCACGACCCGGCCTGGAATTGCTCATCGAAATCCCCCTTTACGCAATTTTCCTGTGAAGTTGAGCCCTGTCCCGGCGTAAGAATCTTGAACCGCGACCTCATCAATTTCTTAATGGAATGTAGGAAGTGTAACCATGGTTTTCGAGGTTATAAAATTCCATAAATCCAGATAAAGAAGAAATAACCCTCCAAATTGTAAAGATAGGAAGAAATTTATTCCTGCTGACCGTGGATTTAGTATGGTCTTTTGCAAATTGACGGGACACCTGCAATTAAGCAGGTTGGCGGTGGTTTAATCCTGAGCTGCAAGACCGAACAAGCCAGGCAGTTCTGACATGTGACCGAAGGTGATCGCACCTAGAGATCTGGCCTGTTCGACATCTGCATTTACATCACCCGTGTAATTAAAAACGCACATTCCTGCGGCTTTTGCGGCTTTGATACCGGCGATACTATCTTCAATTACAACGCATTGCTCTGGTTTGAAGCCCATGCCTTTAGCTGCGTAGAGGAATATATCCGGCGCTGGTTTACCCATTTTGCAATCCTGCGCGGAATAGAGCACATCTTTGAAAGTTTCCCAAAGGCCAGAGGAGCCGAGCGTCATCCTCATCTTTTCATAGCGGCCCGAAGATCCCACGCAGAATGGAATACCTTCTGCCTTCAGCTGCGCAACAACATCTAAAATACCCGGAATAGGCTCAATACCGGCTTCAAACGCAACCAGATCAGCCTGACGAACCTTATCGGCCCAATCTTCAGGAAGCTTTTTGCCGCTTAAGCGGCAGGCCTCTTCCCTGATGGTGTCCATTGCGGTGCCAGTAAATCGGCGGTGACATTCCAAAGGCGAAAAATTGAGGCCAATTTCCTTCATGAAGTCAGAGAGGACCTCATTCGCTATGGTTTCGGTGTCAACAAGAATGCCATCACAATCGAAAATCACCAATTCCGGCTTCATAATTCATCCTTGTATTCCGCAGAGCCTCTCGCCTAGATGGAAGTTAAAGCGGGACGTTCCTGTTTTCTTCCAGCCTATCCCTCCGGGATGTGCCTAAACGCCAGAGGAGCCAAATCCGCAGGCTCCCCGTTCGGTGGTTTCCAGCTCTTCAGATTCTTCGATCTGCACTTGCGTGACAGGAGCAACTACCATTTGGGCAATGCGCATCCCACGCTCAATCACAAAGGTGTCTTCGCCCTGATTAATCAGGATGACCTTCACTTCACCGCGATAATCAGCATCTACAGTACCCGGTGTGTTGAGCACCGTCACACCATGCTTTACTGCCAGTCCGGAGCGTGGGCGAACCTGCCCCTCACAGCCTGATGGCAGTGCGATTGAAAAACCGGTTGGCACCATCGTCCGCTGTCCGGGCTTCAACCTGATCGCGTCTGCAATTGCTGCCTGCAAATCCAGACCAGCCGCCCCCAGGCTTTGATAAGCAGGAAGCTCTAATCCTTCGCTGTGGGGAAGGCGCATAATTTTCAGTTTTGGTGTCATGAAGAGGCCTATTGATAAGAGGCGTTTTTTCTAACAGGAGTTTGCAAATTCTTCCAGTAGGCGTAGGAAATTCGATTTTGATTTCACTCAGGGATGAGGTGACTTTCAGTAAACAGTCCTATCAACTTTACTGAGATTGGTTGTGGTCCACTTTTGCAATATACTGTTGTGAACAGGTTATTCATCAACAAACCGAAACATTCCCCTCTCTTTTTACCTCACCGAGAGCCAGACCTCGCTATAAGACCGGAGCTGGAAGCTCATCAATTCCTCAAAAACCTTTGTGTGGTCATCATTAAAAACTTATCCCCCCAGGTTTAGGAGCACCTATGCTTTTCCCATGCCTGCGTAACGGGCTGCTGGCGGAGCGACCGTCAATTTGTCGTAGGCTGGGTGGGGCTGTTGGAAGACGTAACGCACCTTTCAGTGGTCCGGTGAACCGAACTTCAGACGTGACCGCATGGTCTGAGGGGAAGGGCCCAGGAATATAGGGTATCAGGCGGTGACAGGTGCAAAATGTACCGGTGGGAAATCCACTTTTGCAGATGTATCTGTCAAAGACGGAGGAACTGTCTGGGCATGGAAACCTGTCTGGATAAGCCACTTTCTTTCCGGGAAACCGGCTATCGTGCCTTATAGGCAAAAGAGGCGACGTAGTTCATTAAAAGAAAGCCCGGGCAAGGCGTGTAGCCAATGCCGAAGACTCATTACTAAATATATAGCGCAGGTGTTGCCTGCCGCCTTGCTCATCCCCACCCTGGGGTATCATATGATAACACCGCCGGAATTTTCCAGCGGTGCTACAAGCCTTTGTGCTTTCCAAACCCGAGATCAGTTCGAGCTAAGCTCTTTGTGCTTTTGCTTTAGAGCGTAAAGCGCGTCCTGAGCCTGACGAGGTGTCATATCATCAGGATCAAACGTCTCCAGCAGTTCAACAAGCTCACGGGAAACAAAGGTTCCTTCATGTTCTTCCGGTTCCGGAATGGTTTCCAGAGGCTGAGAGAAGTTCGCAAAGAGCGGCAGATCATCCAAAAGCGTCTCAGAAGGTTTGTTTGTGTCTTGCTCTTCCAACTGTGTCAGGATCTTTTGCGCACGTCTGACCACGGTTTTCGGCAGACCAGCCAGCTTTGCCACCTGAATACCGTAGGAACGATCAGCAGCGCCTTCGACGATCTCATGGAGGAAGACAACATCGCCTTTCCATTCCTTCACACGCACGGTCGCGTTGTTGAGACGCTCCAGGCGCTGCGAAAGCGCTGTGATTTCATGATAATGCGTCGCAAACAAAGAGCGAGAGCGGTTGGTTTCGTGCAAATGCTCAATGGCAGCCCATGCGATGGAAAGACCATCAAACGTGGCCGTTCCGCGACCGATTTCATCCAGAATAACCAGAGAGCGTGCCGTTGCCTGATTCAGAATAGCAGCCGTTTCCACCATCTCGACCATGAAGGTTGAACGGCCTCTGGCAAGGTCATCAGCAGCGCCAACACGGGAAAATAAGCGGTCTACAATGCCAATATGAGCAGTCGTTGCGGGAACGAAACTACCCATTTGAGCCAGTATTGCGATCAATGCACTCTGACGCAGGAAGGTCGATTTACCAGCCATGTTTGGACCAGTAATCAGCCAGATCTGGCCGTTTTCATAGTTTTTCTGCGGGCCGAGGTTGGCGTTGTTTGCCACAAACGTTTCACCGGATTTGCGCAATGCCTGCTCCACCACCGGGTGGCGACCACCTTCAATCGTAAAGGCAAGCGAACCGTCAACGGTTGGGCGAATATAGTTTTCCGCCTCCGCCAAAACGGCAAGAGAAGTCGAGACATCGAGTATTGCTAGAGCCTCCGCAGCAGCTTTGATCTGGCCACCGGCCGCAACAACAGCTTTGGTCAGCTCGCTGAAGATTTCCAGTTCAATCGCAAGGGCACGTTCACCAGCACTTGCAATTTTACTTTCCAGATCAGCCAGTTCAGTTGTCGTGAAGCGCATGGCTCCGGCCATGGACTGGCGGTGGATGAAGCGGGTCGGGTCCCCCTTCAACGGATCACACTGTGCGGTCGGCGCTTCCATAAACCAGCCAAGCACGTTGTTGTGTTTGATCTTCAGCGAGCGGATGCCAAGCTCTTCGGCCAGATCTGCTTGCATTTGTGCAATGACTTTTCGGCTTTGGTCACGCAGGGCTTTGAGTTCATCAAGGTCTGGATGATAATCATGAGCAATGAAGCCGCCGTCTCGCTTAAGGAGAGGCGGCTCTTCTGCAATTGCCACAGCAAGCTTTTCACCCAGCGCATGCGGTGCTTGTTCCAGTTTTTTAACGGCAACACCGACTTCCTGAGGTAATGCAGCGCCAGAGGCCAGCAGACCTGCAATTTCTTGCGCAGACTTCATTGCAGACGCAATGGACTGCAAGTCGCGCGGACCTCCCCGGTCAACAGCGAGACGTGACAGTGAGCGAGACATATCCGGTGCGCACTTCAGCAAAGCGCGAATGTCCTCGCATTGCATGGTGTCGGACGCGAAATACGCAATGGTATCCTGACGATGATGGATTTGTTCCGTATCCGTAAGGGGACCAGACAGACGACTGGCAAGCAGACGAGAACCTGCTCCGGTCACAGTTTTATCAATGGCAGACAGCAAGCTGCCGCGACGCTCGCCGGAAAGGGTACGGTTCAGCTCAAGATTGGCGCGGGTTGCAGGGTCAATCAGCAGCTGGCCCGCAGCAGTTTCCTTCACTGGGGGATCCAGAGGAGGGCGCTCACCAAGCTGAGTTTTATCGATGTAGGCCAAAATACCGCTGGCTGCAATCAATTCAGCGCGGGTGTAGTTGGCGAAACCGTCCAACGTCCCTACAGAGAAGTAGGCAGAGAGGCGGTCCTGAGCGTTTGCGCCATCAAAAAACGTGCGGGGAACAGGAGAAAGGGCAGCGCCAAGTCCTTCGACTGTCGCTCGCAATTCAGTTTCCTGGAGAAGTACGTCAGCAAGCACCAGTTCTGATGGATCAATACGTGCCAGATCAGCCGCAAGGCGCACGTCGTCACTTTCAGCCACGCGGAACATGCCAGTTGACATATCAATCCAGGCGAGACCATAGAGGTTTCCGTCAGCCGTGCTTCCGCCTTTGATCCGCGCTAACGAGGCAAGGAAGTTGTTTCGTCTGGCATCCAGAAGCCGGTCTTCTGTGATCGTGCCCGGTGTCACCAGGCGCACAACATCGCGGCGAACGACTGACTTTGAGCCACGCTTTCTGGCTTCTGCCGGGTTCTCAGTCTGCTCACAGACAGAAACACGGTGACCAAGGCCGATCAGTTTTTGCAGATACTCGTCAGCGGCATGCACAGGAACACCGCACATGGGAATATCATCACCATTATGCCTGCCGCGTTTGGTAAGCGTAATTCCAAGAGATTGGGATGCAATTTCTGCATCTTCAAAAAACAGCTCATAGAAATCACCCATTCGGTAGAAAAGGAGACTGTCCGGATTGGCTGTCTTAATCTCAATATATTGCGCCATCATAGGCGTGACGCGGCCTTTTGCTGGGGAAGGCTTTTCAATATCTGCTGTAGTCATGGCGCACACACTAACAAATGGTTCTATGTGTTTCACCCGTGTCAGTTTAGTTCACAGCTTGAGAACGAGATTTTACGGGGATAATGTCGTCCAGTCATATTAAAAAGAACACTGCGCTTGAGGGTGAGGAACTTTTCGCATGCCAACTACTGATAAAACAGCAATCTCGCAGGTCAGCTTTACTGACCAGGACGCGTTAGCCTTCCATAACGAAGGCAAACCGGGCAAGCTTGAAATTTCTCCAACCAAGCCAATGGCGACTCAGCGTGACCTCAGCCTAGCCTATTCTCCCGGCGTTGCTGTTCCTGTGCTTGCAATTGCGGAAGACCCTAGCAAGGCTTACGACTACACCACCAAAGGCAACATGGTTGCGGTCATCTCAAACGGTACTGCAATTCTTGGCCTCGGAAACCTTGGTGCGTTGGCTTCCAAGCCGGTCATGGAAGGCAAAGCAGTTCTCTTCAAGCGTTTTGCTGATGTGGATTCCATTGACCTCGAAATCGACACCGCCAATGTTGAAGAGTTCATCGACTCTGTAAAGCACCTCGGCCCTTCCTTCGGCGGCATCAATCTTGAAGATATCAAAGCACCGGATTGCTTTATCATCGAACAGCGACTTCGTGAGATCATGGATATCCCAGTGTTCCATGATGACCAGCACGGCACTGCTATCATCGCCGCGGCCGGCCTGATCAATGCGGTTCATATGACAAGCCGCGACATCAAGGAGGTGAAAGTGGTCTGTAATGGCGCGGGCGCAGCTGGTATCGCGTGTATCGAGCTTGTTAAAGCAATGGGTGTTCCGCCCGGGAATGTCATTATCTGCGATACAAAAGGCGTGATTTATCAGGGCCGTGAAGCTGGCATGAACCAGTGGAAGAGCGCTCATGCTGTGAAGACTGACAAACGCACCCTGGAAGACGCATTGGACGGTGCTGATGTCTTCTTCGGTGTGTCCGTAAAGGGTGCTTTGACGCCTGCCATGGTGAAATCCATGGCACCGGACCCAATCATTTTTGCGATGGCTAACCCGGATCCTGAGATTACGCCCGAAGAAGCCAGGGAAGTTCGCCCGGATGCGATTGTTGCAACAGGTCGCTCGGATTACCCGAACCAGGTGAACAACGTTCTTGGCTTCCCGTATATCTTCCGCGGAGCGTTGGACGTTCATGCAACAACCATCAATGATGAGATGAAAGTTGCATGCGCTCATGCGCTTGCAGAGCTGGCTCGCGAAGATGTTCCTGATGAGGTTGCAGCAGCTTATCGTGGCAGTCGTCCTCGTTTCGGCCCCGAATATATCATCCCGGTTCCGTTCGATCCGCGCCTGATATCCCGTATTCCGCAGGCTGTTGCGCAGGCTGCCATGGACAGCGGTGTGGCGCGCCGTCCTATTGTGGACATGGACGCTTATGGTGCGCAGCTGCAGGGTCGTCGCGATCCGATTGCCGGCACTTTACAGCGGATCATTTCCAAAGTTCGCCAGAATCCGAAACGCATTGTGTTTGCGGAAGGTGAGGAACCAGCGGTTATCCGGGCAGCTTCCGCCTTTGTTGCACAAGAACTGGGTGAAGCGATTCTTGTTGGCCGCGAAGATGAAATCCACGCCAATGCTACGTCTGCAGGAGTTGATGTGAACCGTCCTGGCATTCGTCTGGAGAGTGCCCGGTCCTCGAACCGCAATTCAGATTATGCCGAATACCTGTATTCCCGCCTGCAACGCAAAGGCTATTTGCAGCGCGACTGTCAGCGTCTCGTCAACAATGACCGCAACTACTGGGCGGCTATCATGGTTGCACGCGGCGATGCTGATGGAGTTGTAACGGGAACGACACGAAACTACTCCGTTGCGCTGGAAACCATCAGCCGTTGCATCGACACGAAGCCAGGACACCGTGTGATCGGCATTTCTATCGTGGTAACTCCAGGGAAGACAGTACTTGTCGCGGATACAGCTGTTCACGAGATGCCAACCTCTGAAGAGCTGGCAGATATTGCAGAGGAGGCAGCACACGTTACACGCCGCCTTGGCTCAGAACCACGCGTTGCTATGTTGGCGTACTCTACATTTGGACATCCGCATGGAGAACGCACCGAACGCCTGCAGGAAGCAGTGAAGATCCTTGATCGTCGTCGCGTGGACTTTGAATACGATGGTGAGATGGGAGCGGATATAGCACTCAACACGGAGAAAATGGCCGCTTATCCGTTCTGTCGTTTGAGTGGACCTGCGAATGTGCTGGTCATGCCTGCATTCCATTCCGCTTCCATCGCGACGAAACTGCTGGAAGAGCTTGGTGGCACAACGCTTATCGGACCACTGCTGGTTGGCATGGATAAGCCGGTCCAGATTGTACCAATGGGTGCTAAAGACAGCGAGATCTTCAACATGGCAGCGATTGCAGCCTACAACATCACCTAGGCCGACAGAATTAGGAGATCGGAAAAGCGTCGCTCCTGCGACGCTTTTTATTCCCCAGGCTCCTGGCAGCTCTGCAGGCCGTTGTTGCATTAATTCAGCTCAGGTTGCAGTACGCCCTCGCGGTAGGGACACCCATTACTGAGTGCCCCCCGCACAGATCCGGACAAGCGGAACTACCGCATCCGGCTCCTACCTTGGGTGTTTGACGGCCAATCGCTTATTAGGCCAAGGGTGAAGGATCCTCGGGACTGGTAACCACTCCTCCGCAATGTTTTCCATTCGCTGCCACGACTTCTTATGTCTCTGGCTACGCTGCCGAAGCGCCCGCATCCAGATCGTTTTGACATGATGCCTGAAAGCCTGGACTGACCGGGAGTTGGTCGGCACTGCATGGTAAGCAAAGTAGCCCTTGAGGACTCGCTTCAGCCACACCCCTTGTTCCGAAACGGGGCGGTTGATATGCTGCCGCAGCACTTCTTTTATCTGTTTTAGCTTTTCCGTTCTGCGGTCACTCCTGCTCTTTCACTGAAGTTGAAATGCTCCCTTTCGGGATCCTCCGCAGATATGGGTAAAGCCCAGAAAATTTAAGGTCTCCGGGCGCGATACTCCCTGCCTCTTTCGCCGAATGGCCGCGTGGCGTCCAAATTCGATGAGGCGGGTTTTATCGGGATGGAGCTGAAGGTCAAATTGTCCCAGTCGTTCCCGCAGCATTTTCCGGAAGGGCAGTCCATCAGTTTCGTGCTCGAAGCCAACCACGAGGTGAGTAGCCCATGGGAACCTCCCCCACAGGCTCTCTCAGAACGGTACGTGAACCTCTCAGCTCATACCGCTCCCA
>CANNAV010000037.1 GCA_947502585.1 uncultured Pseudovibrio sp. | reverse complement strand
ACGCCGTGACTGCAGTAGAATGTCAGGAACATCCCCATTGCTGTCCACTGCACGCCAAAGCCAGCGGGTGACGCCACCAATCCTGACAGCCATTTCATCAGGATGCCACTTGTCATTGAGCGCAGGCCTGTCCCGACGTATTTTGCTAGCATACAGATGCCAAACTTTTCTACCCAATCCGGATCGTCTCATAGCTCAGCAGAACGCCACGCGAAGCCATGATATCTTAAACATCTCGCAAGCTCATTGCAAACCGATGACAGGCCCAAACAGCATAACCAATTATGCTACGCGGGAAACGGTAACCTTTCAGGGCAGGTAAAGTATCGGGAGAAATCATGAAACCCGTGTAACAAACTCCGTGCCTCCAAACAACCTGACAATAACGCCCCATGACCGCACCTCAATCCTTCGGTGCCACATGTTGAATCATGAAAGCTAACGCGTGCGCCAGGCGAAGTATGACGGATGAATCAATCTGCCACACCACATACGGGTAACTGCAAGGCTGAGCGGGCGGTTACGAGGATGCAGGCTTTGGAGAAAAAGTAAAAAGGCATTTGGCCGGTGTGGTCCGGGCCAGCTGCCTTTCTGAAATTCCTGATTTGGGCGGCTTAGTGCATGTAGCGCTTGTTTACATTGACGCTTCGTGCTCTGGCAGCTGCTGCCGGAGCGGGTTCTCACCGTTTGATTGAACCCAATTAGACTGAACACACTCTGTTTGTCAGGCTTTGGCTTTACCCAGCAGTTCACGCATCTGGAGGTGTGTGAACTCATTACCTGCTATGATTGAGCGGCTTTCGAACATGTTGTCCTTGCCGTTGGCATCGGATACGAAACCACCTGCTTCGCGCACCAGCAGAATGCCTGCCGCCATGTCCCACGGATGCAGACCGTTTTCCCAGAATGCATCAAGGCGACCGGAAGCAACCCATGCCAGATCCAGTGCGGCTGCACCTGCACGACGGATTCCTGCAACTTCGCCCATCACGTGTCGTATTTCCTTCAGTGCGCGTCCATGGTCTCCAACACCGATGAATGGAATGCCGGTGCCGATTAAGCAATCGGTCATGTCCTTGCGTGCTGCAACGCGGAGGCGGCGGTCATTACAGAATGCGCCGGAGCCTTTTTCTGCGGTGTACAGTTCGTCCATGATCGGGTTGTAGATCACGGCTGCCACGATCTGACCGGCGCGTTCCAGAGCGATGGAAACACCAAATATCGGAATACCATGGAGGAAATTTGTTGTGCCGTCGAGCGGGTCAATGATCCAGCGGTGCTGACCATCTGTACCTTCTATTTCGCCGGATTCTTCCATCAGCAGGCCATAGGTTGGGCGTGCTTTTTGCAGATCCTCACGAACGATTTTTTCTGCTTTGTGATCTGCCTGAGAGACAAAATCACCTGGGCCCTTGCGGGAGACTTGCAGGTTTTCAATTTCGCCAAAGTCCCGCGCCAGAGAGCGACCAGCTTTTGTCGCAGCCTGAACCATTACATTGAGAAGGGCCGTACGTGCCATTTTTATTCACCGTTCCTGAATGGGTAATGAGGCAGCCGTATGCTGCCTCATCTTTATTCCCTTTAAATTATTTCTCTGCGCGACGAACATATTCAACAGAATCGGTGTCTACAACGATCTTCTCACCGGAGGTAATGAACGGAGGCACCATACAACGTACGCCGTTTTCCAGAACTGCTGGTTTGTAAGAGGAAGACTGTGTCTGACCTTTTACAACTGCGTCAGCTTCTACGATTTCCAGAGTAACGTGAGTTGGGAGAGAGATACCAATTGGCTTTTCTTCGTGCAGTTCAACAGTCACGGTCATGCCGTCCTGCAGGAATGCTGCGCGCTCGCCAACGAATTCCTTCTGGAGTTCGAGCTGTTCGTATGTTTCATTATCCATGAATACCAGCATGTCCCCTTCTTCATAGAGGAACTGGAAGTCTTTCTGCTCAAGACGGACACGTTCAACGGTCTCAGTTGCGCGGAAGCGTTCATTGAGTTTGCGACCGTCGATCAGGTTTTTCATTTCGACCTGAGCGAATGCGCCGCCTTTACCTGGCTTCACGTGCTGAACTTTAACCGCAGCCCATAGTGTGTCCTGGTGCATAAGTACGTGGCCCGGCTTAATTTCGTTGCCATTGAGTTTCATAGAACTACCAATCAGTTTGATAAGCTCAGAGCATGTCGCGTTCACTTGTCTTTACGCGCTACATTCTTAACTTTTGTTTTCTTGCACACCCTGATCTGAAGCCCGGTTGGTCCTTCTCAGGTGTACGCTTTAGCAAAGGCTTGCACGGATTGGCGCTGGGCCGGGGATCGCAGCCTGTCTGGAGGTCTGTGCAACATAATTTCGCGTGATTTTCAAGAAAAAAGAGCACATTGTGTGACCAGAGTTCGTTTAGTCCAACTTTCCACAAGCCCAAAGAACATTAAGAGGTGATCTTCAGGGTCAGCGGTTTGCTTTGAGGACTGGAGAAGCACCAATCTTAATTCCGATCTCTGCCGCGCGTTTGCTTGCCTGCTCTTGCTGTTCCAAAGAAAGTGAATTGGAAATGTCTTCCAGTTCCCTGTCCAGAATACCCTGACGGCCTGCGTGGAACTGCCAGGCTGAGGCCTCGATGAGATTAACGGGGCGGCCACGGCCATTGGCGTAGATGCGGGCAAGGCGGTTCATGGCGATTGGGTTGCCTTTGGTTGCTGCACGCTCGAACCAGTCTGCTGCTTCTGTCTCATTCGGGACGAGGCCTTCGCCTTTGAATAACAGGGTCGCATAGTAAATCTGGGCTGAAACTAATCCGCGACGGGCGGCACGGCCCATCCAATAGGCTGCACGGAGAGGATCGCGGATTTCCTCCGGACCTTCTTTTAAGTAGACGCCAAGTTCCAGCATGGCGTCGGCATCGCCGGTTTCCGATGCGCGTTCCAGCAAGTCTTCTATCTTTTTGGGGTCATTCGGCCGGACTTTGCCCTCCTGATGAAGGAGAGCAAGATTGTAGAGTGCTTCGGGGATGTTGGCATCAGCAGCTTTTTCCAGTTGCAGGGCGGCCTTGTCCTCGTCAGCTGTTATGCCAGCACCGGCGAGATAGAGCAGGCCGAGGCGGAAGGCTGCCTGCGGGTCGCCATCATTTGAGGCGAGCTCATACCAGCTTGCAGCCAGTGGCAGGTCCTGCGGAATACCTCTGCCGGATTCGTAAAGTACACCTAGCAATGTCTTTGAGCTGGTTATACCAGCTTCTGCCTGGCGCGTCGCCAGTGCCAAGGCTGTCAGATACCACCCGCGCTGGAACGCGCCATAGGCCGGATCGCCCTTTATGGTTTCCGGAGTTGGTGAGACCTGCGGAATGAATGGTGCTTTTGAAAGGGGGGAAGGCAGCAGGGGGGATCCGTTTGGATTATACATATCAATAATTTTTGCGCCCTGAAGTGTGGTTCCACCACTTGGAGTTGTTTGGGCAACAGCCATGCCCTGTAAGCCGAGCAGGCTGGTTGCAGCTGCGACACTTACGAGTTTGATAGAACCAGACAACATCAAGATATTAGTCCTCAGCTTCCGCCAGTGTGTGTGTTGAGAGAATTGCATTGGCCTGCTCAACAGCTGTTTTCGGTCCCTCAGGGTGATTCCAGACAGCTTCACGTACTGCTACAAATTCAGCGCCAGTTTGGGCTGCTGTGTCAATTGAGGAAACTGAGACTCCTGCCAGGACGACACATGGCGTTTCGAACACTTCAGACCACCAACTGCCGAAGGCCAGCGATTTACGGTGTGGCTCTTCATCCTGATTGAGTGAAAGGAGGCCGAAAAACATGTAATCGACACCCATGGAAGCAACAACCATCGCCTCGTGGCGTGTCTTGATGCCTGCGTGCCCGATAATGCGGTCTTCCGAGAAGGATTGTATGGCTTCTTCCAGATCTTTATCAGAACCGGAAACGTGCAGGCCATCAGCACCGGAACGGCCCACGATCTGGGTGTTGTTTTCAATCAGGACAGCAACTTCTCTGGCCTGTGCCAGTGGTACAAGCCGTTTTGCAGCCGCCTGCAGGTCACCTTCGTTTGCGCCCGGCATGGAGATCAGCAGGCTCGCAATGTCGCCACCTTCCAAAGCTTGTTTGAGTTGTCCTTCGAATTCGTCGAGATTAAAGGTTGGCGGTGTGACAAGGTACAGACGCGGATGCACTGAGGTTGCTCCTGATAGAATTCCGGTAAAAAGAGATCATGGCAGTAGTGTAACCTACGTCAAGCCTCTGGCCCATTCATTGGGATAATTTCTAAACAGCGTCCTGCTCTCTTTTTCAAGAGGCTGTGTCAAATTCTTGGCAAAAGCGAAAATAAAACCAATCGAGGGGCCCCAAAGGCCCCTCAATGCGGATTTATCTGGGAAGTTTCTGTGTTATGCTTCCAGAGCAACAACACCTGGCAGTGCTTTGCCTTCCAGCCACTCAAGGAATGCACCGCCGGCGGTGGAGATGTATGAGAAATCATCACTTGCTTTTGCGTGGTTGAGCGCTGCAACGGTGTCACCACCACCAGCAACGGTTTTCAGCCTGCCTTCTTTGGTACGTGCCGCTGCATACTGCGCGGCTGCAACGGTTGCCTTGTCGAATGGTTCGATTTCGAATGCCCCTAGAGGGCCGTTCCAGACGAGGGTTTTTGCTTCATCGATTTTTGCTTTCACAACTTCAATGGAAGCTGCGCCAACGTCGAGCATCATTGCATCAGCAGGGATTGAATCGAGTGCAACCGTTTCATTTCGCGTGTTTGCTGCAAATTCCCAGGCGACAACAGCGTCTGCTGGCAGAACGATCTCACAGTTTGCTTTTTCTGCTGCCGTCATGATGCGGTTTGCTGTGTCAGCCAGATCGTGCTCGCACAGGGATTTACCCACATTTACGCCTTTTGCGGCGAGGAAGGTGTTTGCCATGCCACCGCCTATGACCAGAATGTCTACTTTAGACACGAGGTTTTCTAGCAGGTCGATCTTGGAGGAAACCTTTGCGCCGCCAACAATTGCCAGAACCGGACGCTCGGGAGTGGAGAGCGCGGACCCGAGTGCTTCCAACTCTGCCTGCATGGTGCGGCCTGCGAATGCAGGAAGCAGCCTCGCAATGCCTTGTGTGGAGCCGTGTGCGCGGTGTGCTGCAGAAAATGCATCATTTACGTACAGATCGCCGTTTGCAGCCAGTGCTTTTGCGAATTCAGGATCATTCTTTTCTTCACCTGCATGAAAGCGGGTGTTTTCCAGAAGCAAAACGTCACCATCTGCCATCGCGTCAACAGCAGCTCTAGCTACGTCACCGGTGCAGTCACTTGCAAAAGCAACAGGCCTGCCAAGCAGGTCTGCAACAGGGGCAGCAATCGGGGCAAGGCTCATCTCTTCGACCACTTTGCCTTTTGGACGGCCAAAGTGTGCGAGAAGGATGACTTTACCGCCAGCTTCGGATATTTCGCGGATGGTTGGCAGCACACGATCAATACGGGTGGCATCGGTTACTTTGCCATCCTTCATCGGAACGTTGAGGTCTACGCGGACCAGGACACGTTTGCCGGAAAGTTCGGCGTCGCTAAGAGTTTTAAAAGACATAAATTTGCTCTCTTTGCACCTTGATCTGAGATAACCCATCAAACATAGCATGAGGACGCGTTAGCAGGTATAGCACACACCCAATGTGTTGCGACGATGTCGGACTTGAGCAGTGTACGGATTGACTACGCGCCGCACAGATTGCCAAGCTGACCGCCAACGTTGTTGACGTACTTACCTAATGCCCATTTACTTCAGGGCGCCACCCCTGGATGATGCGTGTTTCTCTGAAGATTTATTGTTAGCGCTTTTTATCGGGCTGATCTCGATAATCGAAGGTAATTTCCAGATTACCACGGCCAGTAACGTTTATTTTCCTATCGTTGACAACGTACTCAGTGAATTTGCCGTTTGGACACGACCACAATTTTCTGCAGCTTCTCGATAAGCAGTGAATATAGCGGGAACGCCTTCAGGTTTGTAATCAACATTTCAAAGACAAGAAGTTTCGGGTTTCCCTAGGTGCCATTTGGGACACTGCTACACCCAGAGAGGAGGCCTGTAAGCGCGAAGAGAATTGCAAAAAGACGCCTTCAATGTTCAGATAAGCAAACTTCACTAAATAGTAGAGGCAGCTCTGTTTCGCTGCCTCTACAGCGTTTTTTAGATGAGCTTTGCCATCGCAACAGCGGTGTCCGCCATGCGGTTGGAGAAGCCCCACTCGTTGTCGTACCAGGTCAGGATACGAACCATTGTGCCTTCCAGGACCTTGGTCTGGTCCATGTGGAAGATGGAAGAGTGTGGGTCGTGGTTGAAGTCACAAGAAACGTTTGGCACTTCGGTGTAACCAAGAACGCCCTTCAGTTCGCCTTCAGCTGCTGCTTTGATTGCCGCGTTGATTTCTTCGACAGAAGTTTCTTTCTTCGCGATAAAGGTCAGGTCAACGACAGAAACATTTGGAGTAGGTACGCGAATTGCAACGCCGTCCAGTTTACCAGCCAATTCAGGCAGAACCAGGCCAACAGCCTTAGCAGCACCTGTGGAGGTTGGGATCATGGAAAGAGCTGCTGCGCGGCCGCGATAAAGGTCCTTATGCATTGTGTCGAGAGTTGGCTGATCACCGGTGTAAGAGTGAACGGTGGTCATAAAGCCTTTCTCGATGCCAACCAGGTTGTCCAGAACGTAAGCTACCGGGGACAGACAGTTGGTGGTGCAAGATGCGTTGGAAACAACCAGATCTTCAGAAGTCAGGGTGTCATGGTTTACGCCGTAAACGATTGTTTTGTCAGCACCTGCTGCAGGAGCAGAAACCAGAACGCGCTTGGCGCCAGCTTCCAGATGCAGGGAAGCTTTTTCTTTTGCGGTGAATATGCCTGTGCATTCCATCGCAACATCCACACCCATTTCACCCCAGGGCAATTCTTTAGGATCACGGATAGCGGTTACTTTAACTGGACCACGACCACAATCGATTGTGTCGCCGTCTACGGTCACTTTTGCCGGGAACTTGCCGTGTACGGAGTCAAACTGCAGCAGGTGTGCGTTCGTTTCAACCGGGCCGAGGTCGTTGATTGCTACAACTTCAATGTCGGTACGACCGGATTCGATGATCGCACGAAGAACATTACGACCAATGCGACCAAAGCCATTGATGGCTACCTTGACTGCCATTTAAGAACCTCTTTCGGTACGGCGTCTTTAAAAACGCCCTCGGTTTGTAAATTCGCCAGCTCTTGCCGGCCGTCTTCTGAGAGGCCTCTGGCTGAGAGAATCCAGAAGCCTCATTTAGTCAGCTTTAGGCGTTATCGCCAAGGCGCTTTTCTGCCTCATTGACAACTGCATCGGCAGTAATCCCGAAATGCTCATAGAGTTCCTGGTAAGGGGCGGAGGCACCAAAACCTGACATGCCTACAAACCCACCATCAGAACCGACAAAGCGATCCCACCCCATACGAACGCCCGCTTCCACAGCGATCCTCACCGGACTACCACCGACGATGGCATTTTTATATGCGTCAGATTGTAGTTCAAAGAGTTCGAAGCTAGGGACCGAGACAACGCGGGTCGCAATCCCCTTGCCGTCAAGTTCTTTTTTTGCGTCGACCGCGATCTCAACTTCGGAGCCTGTCGCGAACAGAGTAACAGTCGCCTCCTCTTCGCAGTCAGCTATGATGTATGCGCCTTTGGCACAAAGGTTTTCGCTTTCGTAATGAGGACGAAGGGATGGCAAGTTCTGACGAGTCAGAGCCAGTACGCTTGGATTATCGGCGGCTTTCATTGCCAACTGCCAGCATTCAAGGGTTTCTGTGATGTCCGCCGGGCGGAAGAACTGCAGATCCGGGATACAGCGTAGAGCCGCGAAGTGCTCCACAGGCTGGTGTGTTGGGCCATCTTCACCCAAACCGATGGAATCGTGGGTCATGACGTGAATGACGCGCTGCTTCATCAGGGCTGCCAGACGCAGAGATGGACGGCAGTAATCAGAGAAGATCAGGAAGCCGCCAGAGTAAGGGATAACTCCACCATGAAGCGCCATACCGTTCATTGCAGCAGCCATTCCGTGCTCACGAATGCCCCAGTGAATGAAACGGCCGGAGAAGTCTTCCGGAGTAACTGGTGGTGTATGCTTGGTGTTGGTGTTGTTGGAACCCGTCAGGTCAGCAGAACCGCCGATGGTTTCAGGCACAGCACCTGTGATCACTTTCAGAACAGCCTGGGACGCCTTACGGGTCGCCATCTTTGGCTGGGTGTCTGCAAGCTCTTTCTTGTAGGCGTCGATTGCTGCGTCAAAGCCGGATGGCAGGTCGCCACGGTTGCGACGTTCGAACTCGCCGCGTTGCTCAGGGCTTGCTTCGTTGAAGCGCTGTTCCCACTCTTTACGAGCGTTTGCGGAACGCAGACCAGCGATGCGCCATGCATCGAGAACGTCGCTTGGTACTTCAAACGGCTCAGCGGACCAGCCAAGCGCTTCACGGGTTGCTGCAATTTCTTCAGCGCCCAGAGGAGCTCCGTGCACTTTGTTCGTGCCGGACTTGTTTGGGGAACCGAAGCCGATTGTGGTTTTCGCCGCAATCATTGTTGGCTTATCGCTCTTGCGGGCTTCGGTCAGCGCTGATTCGATTTCTTCCGGATTATGACCATTGATAGAGATGGTGTTCCAGCCGGATGCTTTGAAGCGTGCAATCTGATCGGTGCTGTCTGACAGATCTACGGACCCATCAATGGTGATGCCGTTGTCGTCCCAGATGAGGATCAGTTTGTTCAGCTTGAGGTGACCTGCCAGAGAAATGGATTCCTGAGAGATACCTTCCATCAGGCAACCGTCACCTGCAAGAACGTAGGTGTAGTGGTTTACGAGATCTTTGCCAAAACGCTCTTCCTGCAGACGTTCAGCGATTGCCATGCCAACCGCATTACCCAGACCCTGGCCGAGAGGACCAGTGGTGGTTTCGATGCCTGCGCCATGACCGTATTCTGGATGACCGCATGTGCGTGCGCCGAGCTGGCGAAACTGCTGAAGCTGTTGAATGGTGAAGTCTTCATATCCGAGCAGGTAGAGTGTGGAATACAGCAGCATAGAGCCGTGCCCTGCGGAGAGCACAAAACGATCCCGATCGGCCCATTTGGGGGAGTTCGGATCAAACTTCAGAAATTTGGAAAACAGGACCGTTGCGATGTCAGCTGCACCCATTGGAAGTCCTGGGTGGCCAGATTTTGCTTTTTCAACGGCATCCATTGAAAGAAAGCGTATCGCATTCGCCATTCGAGAGTGCTTTTCGAGATCGGTCATCATATTCCCGCTGTCGACCGGGCAGGGCAGCCGGTTCTTTACTAATAGCTAGTGTAATTTCGATGACAGTTGCCATAGTCTATGCCCCAGACTAATGCGAATTGGCAGTTGTCCACGAACGAATAACGGAAGGAGACATAGCAGGTCAGAGAGTTGAGTCAATGAAACTGAGCTCTTCCGGCGCCGATTATTGCGCAAGTTGAGAGCTTTTGAATTTTGAATAGAATTTGTCAACATAAGTTATGCTTCTATGGTCTCTTTAAAGAGTAAATTTGCTTAGCGATAAATACGTGTTCATTGGATTTTTGTGGTGGCCAAGTTTGTATTTCCTTCTCAAATCGTGCACCGGGTAATTTCCGGATCGAAAGTCATTTTAAGTTCTGTATTCGTTGATAAATGAGATGGTTCTCGCATGTTCCTAAGATATGATGTGAATAAAGCTCGACGATTCCCTCCAGCTCATGGATAATTGTCTTCCGTTTCCCTAGAGGGGTGGGTCGGGTTGCCACCTCCCAATGGTAACTGATGTTTTAGTGAGTACGGATACTGATAGATGTCAGAGGTGAAGTTGGATAGAGGGCAAGATCTGGAACAGGCGCTGGATCGTATTACCGCCTCGATCACAAAACTTGAAGGTGCTCTTCATCGCAGAGCGTCCCATGACAAGACCCTTGATGCGTTAGAAAACGACCTGCATAGAATTGGTGAAGACCGAACACTGCTGGCATCAAAGCTTGATCAGGCTGAGGCGCGAGGTTCCCGGCTTGAAGATGTCAACAAAGATGTTTCCCGCCGCCTTGTTGCTGCCATGGAATCCATTCGTACTGTTCTCGAAGGACAGGAGAGCTAAGGTCAATGGCGCAGATTACAGTTACAATCAATGATCGCAGCTTTCGCATGGCGTGTGATGATGGTGAGGAAGAACGTCTGCTAGGTCTTGCACAGCGTTTTGACGACAGCATCAGCAGCCTGAGAGAGAATTTTGGTGAGATCGGCGATCAGCGTTTAACCGTAATGGCGGGCATCATGGTGACGGATCATCTTGCTGAGGTGGAACGAAAACTGCGAGCTGCTGAAGGGCGTATCGAAGAGCTCGGGAAAGCCGAGGCTTCTGTTGAAGAGCGTCTGGCAGCACAAGAACAGCGTTATCTGAGCCGTATTGAAGAGCTTGAGAAAGAGCACCGCGCAAAAGAAGCCAGGGTTGTCGCGCGCCTGCTGAAAAGTGCAGACAAGATTGAACGGTTGAGCACTGATCTGGACAGCGAATTGCTCGAAGACGAAAGCGCGGTTTGAGTTCTTAATATGCGGGGTTTTCTGTATGAACCCAAAACGATCTGCCTAATTTTAACTGAGGGCCGTGCAAGAGGGCTGGTAATTCCTCCAGCTCTGGCCTATATCAGCTTTTGCGTTGCTGCGCGGTTCGTCAGGAGACATATATCCCCGGGCCTTACGCATTCCTTTGGGAGCTGTTCCTTTCCAGGCTCGTGGGCCTGGGGACACGGCGCCCACCTACATAGTAGGTTCTCCGGGATTGCACACTCTCCAACGGCTGTTGTGGCACGCTCTTTCTTTTTTGTTTCCACTCTCATTTCATTGATGCGCCTATGCTTTGCGATTTTTTTCAGGCTGCAACATACTATCTACGGTTATGGAGTAGTGAGGTGTGTGTTGATTTCCCATGACATTGAGAATGCCGGGTGCAAACTGGCTAAGCGCGAAGTCCGTAAAGCAGGACTTGCTGCGCGTGCAACCCTTTCGCCCGTGGAACGGATTGAGCGTTCGCTTAGTCTTGTCGGGTTTGCTGGTGAGCTGAATGTGGTGCCGGGGTCTGTGATCGCCGGTTTCTGGCCTATTCGGGATGAGGTTGATCCGCGCCCGCTGATGGATGCCTTAGCGAAGAACGGGTGTTCTCTGTGTCTTCCTGTTGTCATTGGTGATGATCTTGAGTTTCGCCGACTGGACAAAGATGGTTCGCTGGAACCAGCGGACTTTGGCATCATGGCTCCGGGGGCTGAGGCGGAGGTTGTGCACCCCAACGTCGTGCTGACTCCGCTATCTGCCTTTGACCGGAATTGCAACCGAATCGGATACGGCAAAGGTTTTTACGATCATGCGTTGAGTGAACTGGAAAAACTTACCGATCTTACAGCGATTGGGGTTGCATTTGCTGTTCAAGAGGTAGAAGAGGTTCCGATGGAACCACATGATCGTAAACTGGATAGCATTCTGACAGATCATGGGCTTCTGAAAGCTTGTGATTAGAGTGAATTGGCAGGCATCGAGCCTCAGGTATTTTGCATGAAATGTCTGGCAACTGGCGGGTCTGCTTTGGTCTGGAAAGTATGCGCGTATTCATTCATTACAAAGCCTTGGGTCTTGAATGCGCGATTGAGCATGTCTGCGTTTAAATGCAGTTACGCATCGTGTTCTACGGTTTGTTTGTGCGTATCCTGATAGAAAACCAAGTGGCGTTTTAGGGATACGTTTGAAAGGGTGTGCAGATGCAGCTGCTGTTTCTTGGGGATCTTGTTGGGCGCGCTGGTCGCAATGCCGTGACTGATGAACTGCCTCAACTTGTGGAAGATAACCAATTGGATTTTGTCGTAGTGAACGGCGAAAACTCTGCAGCAGGGTTTGGTATAACCGAAGAAATTCTTGAAAACGTGCTGGATGCAGGTGCTGATGTAGTCACCACCGGTAATCACATTTGGGACCAGCGCGATACGCTTGTTTACATTGAGCGTCAAAACCAGTTGCTTCGTCCTGCAAACTATCCTGCTGGTACTCCGGGTAAGGGCGCAAACCTTTACCGCGCAAGGAATGGTGCTGATGTGCTGGTGGTGAATGTGATGGGCCGCGTTTACATGGATGCGCTGGATTGCCCGTTTGCCGCTATCGACAAAATTCTGGCTGACTGCCCGCTGGGCGCTATGTCTGATGCGATCATTATTGATATGCATGCCGAAGCGACGAGCGAAAAACAGGCGATGGGGCATTTCTGTGATGGCCGTGCTTCTCTGGTTGTCGGTACACATACGCATGTTCCGACCGCTGATCATCAGGTTCTTGTGGGAGGTACGGCTTATATGTCCGATGCCGGCATGTGTGGTGATTACGATTCTGTTCTGGGAATGGATAAGGAAGAGCCGATCAACCGCTTCCTGCGCAAAGTAAATGGTAGTCGTTTCACACCTGCGATGGGTGAGGTAACGATATGTGGTGTTGCTGTTGAAACGGATAACCGCACCGGTCTGGCCAGGCATGTCTCTCCGGTACGGATTGGTGGCCGTTTGTCGCAGCTTATCCCACCTTTCTGGCAGGAGCAACAAACGGCTAAGCCTGAATAAGTGCCATGCTTAAAGGTTAATGGCAGGGAAGAGGAAGGTCGCGTCCTGTCTCGCGGTTTCTTACTCTGGATTTTGTCGTGTAAGCGTCATATAAGCTTTCAGGAAATTTGCTCGACGTTCAGGCGGCATGCGTGTCGGGGAGAGCGCTGTCCAGGCAATCAGCGGCCTGGTGAACGCTCCTTTGAGCTTTAAGTTTTATTCTAAACACAAGCCGGGAAGACCTATGGCCGGACATTCAAAATTCAAAAACATCATGCACCGCAAGGGACGTCAGGATGCTGTACGTTCCAAATTGTTTTCTCGCCTTTCAAAAGAGATTACCGTTGCTGCGAAAATGGGTGATCCTGACCCCGACAAGAACCCGCGACTGCGCCTTGCTGTGCAAAACGCGAAGGGCCAGTCCATGCCAAAGGACAACATTGCCCGTGCAATTGCAAAGTCTCAGGGAGGTGACGGTGCGGACTACACAGAAATTCGGTATGAGGGGTATGGACCAGGCGGAACAGCGATTATTGTTGAGGTGTTGACTGACAACAAAAACCGCTCTGCTGCCAATGTACGCTCCTACTTCACCAAATATGGTGGTTCCATGGGTGAAACAGGGTCTGTTTCCTTTATGTTCGACCGTGTTGGCGAACTTGTTTACAAGCCGGAAGCTGGTGACGCTGACACGGTGATGGAAGCAGGAATCGAAGGTGGTGCGGACGACGTTGAGAGCGACGAAGACGGCCACACCATCATCTGTGCCTTCGAAGATCTTTCCGACGTTTCCAGCGCATTGGAAGAAGCGCTGGGGGAAGCAGAGTCAGTGAAGACAATCTGGAAGCCGCAGAACCTTGTGGAAGTGAACGAAGAGAAAGCTGGCACCATCATGAAACTGATGGACGCGCTGGAAGATGATGACGACGTTCAGAACGTCTTCTCTAACTTCGACATCTCAGAGGAAATCATGGCAAAACTCGGCTAAGCATGTTTTCTGATTTAGCTCCAAAGGCGGTTCGTTTGCGTGCCGCCTTATACATTAAGAGGCGAAGGCAATTGCCCCCGCCTCCTCAAAAATTTAAAGCCAGATTAGCTAGGCCTTATCCATCTCTTCCAGCTCATCAATAAACCGCTCAATCACTGAAAGCCCTTTTTGCCAGAAGGCAGGGTCAGTCGCGTCCAGACCGAATGGCTCCAGCAGCTCGCTGTGGTGTTTGGTACCGCCAGCTTTAAGCAGGTCAAAATACTTCTTCTGGAAGCCATCCTCAGATTCTTCGTAAACTGCATACAGGGAGTTCACCAGACAATCGCCGAAGGCATAGGCATACACGTAGAACGGGGAATGGATGAAGTGCGGAATATAGGTCCAGAAGTTCTCATAGCCACCTTCCAGATTAATGGCATCTCCAAGGCTTTCCTCCTGAATACCCATCCAGATAGATGAAATCTGTTCAGCGGTCAGTTCACCTTCCTTACGCAACTCATGCACTCGCCGTTCAAAGGAGTAGAAAGCAATCTGACGCACAACTGTGTTCAGCATGTCTTCCACTTTGGCGGCCAGCATAATCTGACGTTTCTCAGGTGTCTCTGCTTTCGCAAGCAAATCCTTAAAGGTTAGCATCTCGCCAAACACAGAAGCGGTCTCAGCCAATGTCAGCGGAGTCGGTGCCATCAACGCACCATTTGGTGCCGCAAGAACCTGATGCACACCATGGCCAAGCTCATGCGCCAGCGTCATTACATCCCGTATTTTGCCCTGATAGTTGATTAGCACAAACGGGTGCGCACTAGGCACTGTTGGATGAGAGAATGCACCAGGTGATTTACCCGGACGAGCAGCAGCATCAATCCAGTTTTTATCGAAGAACTGCTCAGCGATTTCTGACAGTTCTGGTGAGAACTTAGCATAGGCATCCAAAACAGTACCTTTTGCCTCCTCCCATGTAATGTCGCGCGTGTCAGCCTGTGGCAACGGCGCGTTACGATCCCAGAAGTTCATCTTCTCAGCGCCAAGCCATTTGGCTTTCATCGCATAGTAACGGTGCGACAAACGCGGATAAGCAGCACGTACAGCATCGACCAGTGCATCAACAACTTCGCGTTCCACACGGTTGGCGAGATGGCGGCTGTCCGCGATGTCTTCAAAATTATGCCAGCGGTCGTAGGTGTCTTTGTCTTTCGCAAGTGTATTCATAATCAGCGTAAAAATGCTCAGATTTTTGCCGAAGGTTTTAGAAAGCGCAGCAGCAGCTTCCTTACGCATTGCCGAATCTGGTCCCTGAAGCAAGTTTAGTGTTTGCTCAATGGAAAGCTCTTCACCATCAACTTCATAGCGGGAACCAGAGATTGTCTCATCAAACAATCGGTTCCAGGCGGCAGCACCAGTAACGTGCTTTTCATGAAACAGCTGCTCAATTTCTTCACTTCGTTCATGAGGACGCTCTTTGCGCAGGTCTTTCAGCCAGGGCCGATAATATGCCAGCTTTTCAGAACTCAGCGCATTTTCAAGAATGTTATCTTCAATCTTGTTCATCTCAAGCGAGAAGAACAGCATGTGAAGGCTTGCAGTCGTCAGTTTTTCCTGTACATCGCCATAAAATTTCTGACGGGCTGGATCAGTTGTGAGGCTGGTGTAAGCCAGACCAGCAAAGGAGCCGATACGCCCCATCAGATCTTCAAGTTCCTCATAGCGACCCACGATTTCCGCAAGTTCATCGCCGGATCGGGCTGCAATTTCAGCCAGTTTGCCTTTACAGTCGGCTTCAAATCCCTCTGCCAGACCTTTCGCACGGACCAAATCCTCCTCAATCGCAGGATCATCAATAGAGCTGTAAAATACAGAAAGATCCCACTCCGGCAGATCACCTGCGGCAGGCTCCGCCGTGGCTGCATCTGCGTTTTGGTGGGTGATGGAAAATGGAGTGACGTGCTTGAGTGTCATATGAGCGTCCGATTGTGGGATGGCATTGCGCCAGAAAAGAAACCTGAGGTCCAAAAAAGTTCTGCTGTACACTGTTTTAATATGCGTCCAATCCGTACACATGCAATGGCGTCCTTTAACAAAATCCCTAAAATGTAGTGGGCAATTTGTTTACCAAATTAAGTGCAAGATGACCTGAATTGGTACACTATGCATTACTGCCCGATCAATTTGAAGGACTTTCCATGGCACAGCGCATTTTGATCGTAGATGACGATCCGGTCCATCGCCGCTTGCTGGAAGAAGCCGTAAAGCGTTTTGGCTACCGTTTCAAATGCAGTGTTGATGGTCGAGAAGCTATTGAAATTCTTACTGGAAAGGCCCATTCAGAAATTGATTTGGTGATCCTTGATCTCATGATGCCCAGAGTCGACGGCTTTCAGGTCCTCAAAGAAACCCGTGCCGCCAGGAATGCAGTCCCTGTCATTGTTCAGACAGCTAACGGCAACATCGAAACTGTCATTGAAGCTATGCGCGCTGGCGCACAGGATTTCGTTGTAAAACCAAGCCGTCCTGAGCGCCTGCAGGTGTCCATCGCCAACCTTCTCAAAGTTGCAACGCTGGAAGGTGAAATCACCCGCATCCACAAGCACACAGAAGGCACTCTCACATTCGACAATATCGTCACATGTTCAGAGCAAATGGATCGTGTTCTGCGGCTGGGCAAAAAAGCGGCCTCCTCCAACATTCCAATCCTAATTGAAGGCGAGCCTGGAGTTGGTAAAGAACTGATAGCGCGCGCTATTCAAGGCTCCAGCGAGCGCCGATCCAGGCCATTCGTCACAGTAAACTGCGGAGCTATTCCAGACCACCAGGTGGAATCCATTCTATTTGGCCACGAAAAAGGTGCGTTTACCGGTGCGGTCGACAGACACATTGGCAAGTTTCAGGAAGCCAGCGGCGGTACTGTCTTTTTGGATGACGTCGGCGAAATCCCACTCGAAGTGCAAGTGAAACTACTGCGTGCTCTGCAAGAAGGCGAAGTCGACCCAGTTGGAGCACGCAAGCCAATAAAAGTTGATTTCCGCCTGATCTCGGCAACAAACCGTCGCCTGATTGACCAGGTGAAAGAAGGTAGGTTTCGGGAAGACCTGTATTACCGCCTCAACGTCTGCCCGATCTGGGTCCCTCCACTGCGAGATCGTGTTGAGGATATCTCTGAGCTCACTCGCCATTTTCTTGCGCGTTTTGCTGCAGAGGAAAGCAAGCCTTACGTAGCGGGCATCACTTCTAACACCGTAGATATGCTTAAGAGTTATGACTGGCCCGGCAACATTCGCCAGCTTGAAAACGCAGTATTCCGAGCCGTTGTCCTGTGCGATGGTCCAAGCCTTACATGCGATGACTTTCCGCAAATAGCTCAGGCAACTGCTAAGCCAATGAGTTACGCGGTAGCACCGTATGCCGGAAAGAAAGAATCACAAACTGACGTCTATTCTTCACCCCTACGTGTAGCGAGTAAATGGGAGGAACAGCAGGACGAACGATTTCTTCAGATCGGAGCTGCTTCAGCCTTCGACGCACAGCAACCTCCCTTTGGATATATGCGTTCATTCGATGGCGAAGGCCACGTGCGTACGCTCATCAGTGCTGAAGAGGAAATGATCCGGACGGCGATCTCCCATTATGGGGGGCGCATGACCGAGGTTGCCAGGCGTCTGGGCATTGGGCGCTCAACGCTTTACCGCAAACTGAAGGAATACGGTCTGGAAGAAACTCCGGAAAGCAAAACCGCGCACTAAAGCTGGATTTGGGGAACGTCGTCCGACAAGGCTCAAGCAAGCCACAAGAGCGCGTGAGTTCCAGGAAGTCAATTAAGCATAGCGCAGAACAAAAAACCGTGGGTTTAAGTTCATATGGCTGATCTGTGAATTTAAAACATCGCGCAGCCGTGCTATCTCAAGACGCATTAGGGTATATGCGTAATAAATATAAATTTGGGCAAAACAACACTCTTAATTTTTACGGCATTCTTCTTGTGTCTATAATGATCAAAGAGTTATCAGGTGGGTGGTCATAAATGTTTGGTAGAAAAAGCACTCCAGCATTGCTCGTGGGGTCTGTAATTGCGCTTTCGTCAACTGTGTATTCTGCGCAAGCTGCAATTCCTGACAATTTTGACGGGGAGCTCAGGCAGGTAAACCTCGCTCAGTCAAACCCTGTTGCTCAGGAAATCCAGCAGGCGCTTGACAAAAAACATCATCGTCAGAATTTCCACTCAAAACGCGAAACCGCCGCTGCGAAACTGTTTTACGAAAACAGAAGCTTCCAGCCCGCCTGGATCCTGAAAGGCAAGCTTTCCGCCAGCGCTCTGTCCGTTATGGAAACCCTGCAATCAGCCGATAAAGAAGGTCTGCGCGCAGCCGACTATCCGGTACCATCAGTAGGTTTTAATGCAGATGGTAAAGCAACTGCGGAACAAATCGCAAAAGCAGAATTGGACCTGACTCACTCGATCCTCAAATATGCAGAGGAGGCTCAGGCAGGCCGCGTCAACCCTTATGCAGTTTCAGAGGATATCACCCTTCACCCGGAAAGACCCGACCCGATTGAGGCACTGACGTCCATTGCGCACGCGGTTGCCCCTGCAAAAGCTCTGGCGGCGTTCAACCCTCCGCATGCAGAATACAAAGCGCTGAAAAAGCAGCTTGCTGAACTAAGAGAGCAAACTCAAAGCGGCAATTTTGAAAAACAAGTTGTCATTCCAGCCGGTAAAATTCTGAGAATTGGAGAAAAAAGCTCTCGCGTCGCCGTTCTTCGCAGGCGCCTGAACGTTCCAGCAGTTGAATCTCAGATGAACGTCTACACGCAGGATCTGGCTTATGCTGTTGAAGCCTTTCAGGCTGCAAACGACCTGCATCCGGATGGCGCAGTTGGACCACGCACACTGCTCGCCCTCAATGGACGCGCCAGTGGAGACCCGGTCAAAGACGTTATTGCCAACATGGAACGCTGGCGTTGGATGCCGCGTGAGCTGGGCGAAACCCATCTGCGGGTAAACATTCCAGAGTTCATGGTTCGTCTGAACATGGACGGCTTTGTACTTTATGAAACCCGCGTTGTCGTTGGAAAGCGCTCCAACAAAACGCCGATCTTTTCAGACAAAATGCAACACGTGATCGTGAATCCATATTGGAACGTGCCTTATTCCATTGCATCACAGGAGCTTTTGCCGGAACTGCGCGCAAGCAACCCGCAAAGCTACCTGCAGAAGGGCAATTACGAGATTGTGTATGGCGGCAAGATCGTTGATCCGCGCCGTGTAAACTGGGATGCTGTGACCTTCAGGCAGATCCGCATCCGTCAACGTCCGGGACGTGGCAATGCACTTGGTAAAATCAAGTTCATGTTCCCGAACAAACACAACGTATACCTGCACGACACGCCGTCTAAATCTCTGTTCAACCGGTCTGAGCGTGCCTTTTCACATGGCTGCATCCGGGTACAATATCCGTTCGAGCTTGCTGACGCGTTAATGGCAACGCAAAACACGATGACTGGTAATTACATTCGCTCGCTTGTCGGCAGGAAGCAGACCCAGGTGAATCTGCAAAGGGATATCCCAGTACATATCTCTTACTTCACTGCATTTGTGGATGAATCTGGAAAACTGCAAAGACGGCCGGATGTTTACGGGCACAATCAGGCGACGATCGACGCTCTAAATCTTTAAAATTTTCACTATCCACATGTATCCACAGCATTATAGCGACCTACGCGTGCGGATTCGCGCGTATTTGTCGCATGTAAAGAGCCGATTCTGCAAAAAACTTGGATTGTTGCCCTGAAGTCACTAGTTCGCGTTAATTGTAACTAAAGTAAAGGCTCGTTAACCTTGTCCGCACTAGAAAAAGAGGTGGGCCTCTGGGGTAAGGTTTTAGCTGATAACGCGAAAGCGAGATTCAATTGCGTGACATGATTGCATTCGGGCGCTCGGACTTTGGTAAACGTCTGCCTGGCATTTCAATGCTGGTCGTAGCGTTTTTTTGTGCGCTCTTCCTCACCCCAATTACTTCGGTCAGCGCAAGTACACGAACGCTCAAACTGTACTTCACCCACACGAAAGAGCGGGCGGAAATCACCTTTAAGCGGAATGGTCGCTATGACAAGGAAGGCCTTCGCAAGCTCAACTCGTTTCTTCGGGATTGGCGCCAGAGCGAACCAACTAAAATGGACCCGGAACTGTTTGACCTGATCTGGGAAGTCTACCAGAAAACAGGCACAAGTAAGTACATCCATGTTGTCTCAGCTTATCGGTCGCCTAAAACCAACAATATGCTTCGCAAGCGCTCCAGTGGTGTGGCTAAAAACAGCCAGCATACCAAAGGCCGAGCAATGGACTTCTTCATTCCCGGTGTAAGCACAGCAAAACTGCGCGCCCTCGGCTTGCGCCAGCATGTTGGCGGCGTTGGCTACTACCCGCGCTCAAACACGCCGTTTGTCCACATGGACACCGGCTCTGTGCGCCACTGGCCACGTATGAGTCGCGCCCAGTTGGCAAAGGTATTCCCAAAAGGCAAAACCATTCACGTCCCGTCCGATGGAAAACCAATGGCGCGCTACAAGCAAACACTTGCTGCTATAAAAGGGAAAAATTCAGGTCGTTCAACCAGCGTAGCCAGTCGCTCCAGGGCATCCTCTAAGGCAAGTGCCCGGTCAAGCTCTTCCGGTAGTGGCGGAAGCTTTTTCTCACGCATGTTCGGCGACTCCGACGGCAACCAAGCAAGCAAAACAGCTCCGGCTCCCAAAGTGAGAGAGCCGGACCCGGGGCGCCGGGTGAAAACGGAGTTTAACGCTCTTCCGCAGGCTAAAGCGGCGTTACCGGCAACTGAGCCAGCCAGCCCGGTTCAGGGAGCCGAACCCCCTGCCATCCTGGCGTCAGCAACACCATATGCAAAACCACAGGTTAAGAGCGAGGCTACATCAGCACCAACAAAGCAGAAGCTCAATTTGTTTGCTTCCGGTCGCCCGCGCATAAAACCACCACAACTAATTCAGGTCGCCGCTTTGCCTGCGCCGACGCCTGCAACTCCGCAGCATGCTCAGATCATTCCGCAAGAAGTGGAAACCCCAAAGGACGGCATTGCAGCAATCATCGCTGCGACCGGAGAGCAAACACCTGACAGCTTGCGCCCTATTGTAAACACTCAGCTCGCCTACGCCTCTCCTGCCTCTACAGCAGATCTGGCGAGGAGCAAGTTCAACAAGAAAACCGCGCACTCCGCACAGGCATTATTTGCAGATCAACGCTTGCCAGACCTGTTGCCCAAGTCACAACCAGCTCAACAGACTGTTGTCAAAAGGGCACCTGCCTATAGATCTCCGCTAGTCGGCTTTCATGCCGCACCGGAGGCAAACGCAGTACTGATGCTGGATCCAGCATGGACAGCAAGAAATCGCCGTACGATCATGATGCAGCATCCCGACCAGAACCAACTGGCAATTCTTATGAGCCCTGTAACAATGGTTTTAAAGAATGCACTAACGAAAACATCGTATGGTTCAGTTCGCAAACAGATCACCCGTGGATCAGCAATTGCCTGGCTGGACTCGATCTATACTGGAGAGATGAAAGTCTCTTCCAGATAGTAACCCCATCTTTGATGAGTGCTCGTCAGTACAGCATCAAATAGCTGTGAGAACATTCTCCTGCCATCAGTTGCTCCTGCTAATACTCTCCCGCACCGCTCATCTACTCCGCATTGAAACACAAAAGAGGCCCCATACCACAGTTAGGGGCCTCTTTCAGAACTCATGCCAACGTGCAACTCGGGCATACAAAAGTTCGTAGCTCTAGCCGGATGGGGCGCTTATGCGTCGTCCATGACCGGGCCAGCCATACCAAGTGCATGTAGATAGAGATCGAGGATCGCCTCTTCTTCTTCACGCTCATGCGGCTTACGTTTACGCAAGGAAACGATCTTGCGCATCACCTTCACATCAAAGCCGTTACCCTTAGATTCCGCATATACATCCTTGATGTCGTCTGCGATAACTTTTTTCTCTTCTTCCAGACGTTCAATACGTTCAATAAATGCACGCAGCTGATCTGCTGCTACACCACCGGAATCTGACATATGAAATCCACCTTACGTTCGTGCGAAACACCGTTAACCTTGTTATCTTGCTGCCAGAACTGAGGACACGGGTCAACCGCTTACGACCTCTTTTCAGCAATCTTTGCAGGTTCTGGGGGATGAGCTGAATTTCAATGGGTATATAAAACAGTTGCCTCAATTGCTACACAATCTATTTGAACAAACCTGACGGAAATTCACCTCAGCAGTATAGGCCCAACACCCCTTTTTTATATTCGTCAAAAGGTTCCCTCTCAGATAGCCAAAATATGTGTGATGCTACGTACGCATTGATACCGGGACCAAAACACACTCAAATTTGTCCAAAGATAAATCTGCGCGACAAATTCACTCGCCAAAATATATCAGAGGGTCGCCCCGTTAACCAAAAGCGACACTTATAATTTTAAGATTACAATTTCATCTTTTTCACGACGTGGTACATTTGTCTCACTCAAAACTTGACAAAGTGTCGAAGCGTCAGAGAACAACTTGTCGCTCTGCTTCGTTATACACGGTTTGCCTGCCAGCTGATATTCATTATTGAGCTCAGGAAACCGGATAATTGTCCGGAACGCAGTTTATCTCTTTGTTCACTCTTTCAAAAATTCACATCCAAAAAGAGGAGGAACTGTGGGAGGAAGTACTGTTTTCCGGCTTTTCTCTTGATTCCACGTGGAACTCAGGCCAATAAAGATAATAAGAAGCCTGTAGGTAAGATCCGATTTCTGGATCACATTTCAAATATTGACGGGGATCGTCAACACTCATCCAGACTAATGGTGGCGCAACCAAAGCATGACATGTCGGGTCTTAGCCAATTCATCTTCCTGCCTTTTTTACATGATCAATGGTGACATGGAGCAAGGTTCTTTACTCAGAACAATCTTTCTTACCCCTAAGTCGTGCTCGAAATCGCGTCAGCTATTGGCTGGACCACGTTGACAAAGGCATCAACTGAACGCATTAAACTGCCGTTTGTAGCTGTACATATGACTGTTATGAGAACATCCAGAAACGACATCGCATCTGCTATAATAAACCGTTTTCGGAAAAAATCACTGGCTCTGGCCTGTGTTGTTTTTGGAGTTCTGAGCTTTCAGCAGATCCCCTCTGCAAAAGCGGACTTTCGTGCATGTAATAAAACCAAAAGCACAGTCAACATCGCAATAGGCTACCGCGATGGCGTCGATTGGATCACCGAAGGATGGTGGACCATTGACAAGAATGACTGCGACACTTTGGTGTCCGGTGATTTGGTGTCACGTTACTATTACTTGTACGCAGTACAGACGGATCAAAATGGCGAATGGGATGGTAAGGCGTATATGTGTGTACGTCAGAAAAAATTTACCATTCGCGGTATAGAAGACTGTGTTGCTCGAGGTTATGAGCGAACAGGTTTCTTTGAAATTGATACAGGCGAACAAAGCAGCTGGACGGTCCAGCTGACGGAGCCGGTAGAGCAAGGAACAGGTGGACGATGAAGCGTAATAGACGGGTCAAAATTCTGGCAACCCTCGGCCCGGCATCTTCCGACAAAGAAGCAATCAAGCAGCTATGGCTTGCAGGTGCGGATGTTTTTCGCATCAACATGAGCCATTCCTCCCACGAAGTCCTCAGCAATCTGGTTGGTTGCATCCGCGAAGTTGAAGCAGAAGTAGGCCGCCCGATCGGCATTCTCGCTGATCTGCAGGGCCCTAAACTGCGCGTTGGGACTTTTGCAGATGACGCAAAGCCAATTCTCGAAAATGGCGCAACCTTTGTTGTAGACGCAGACGACACTCCAGGTGACGCATCCCGCGTATACCTTCCGCACCCGGAAATTCTTGGCAGTCTCGAAGTTGGCCACCGCCTTCTTGTCGATGATGGCAAAGTTAGCCTGCGTGTAACTGAAACGTCCCCGCAACGCTGCGTGACCACTGTTGAAGTGGGCGGTAAGATCTCCAATCGAAAAGGTGTTTCTGTTCCTGATACAGAGATTCCTGTTGGTGCACTGACCGAGAAAGACCGCGCCGATCTTGTCGCAGCTCTCGATGCAAAAGTTGACTGGGTCGCACTGTCCTTCGTACAGCGTCCGGAAGACCTCATTGAAGTACGCAACACTACTCAGGGTCGCGTTGGTGTTCTGGCAAAAATCGAGAAGCCTCAGGCAATCGACCGTCTCTCCGAGATTATCGAACTGTCCGATGCAATCATGGTTGCCCGTGGTGACCTCGGTGTTGAAATGCCGCTTGAGCAGGTGCCAGGCCTTCAGAAGCGCATGATCCGCGCATGTCGTAAAGCTGGTAAGCCGGTTGTTGTTGCAACGCAGATGCTTGAAAGCATGATCACTTCTCCAGTGCCAACCCGCGCAGAAGTTTCTGACGTGGCAAATGCAGTGTTTGAAGGCGCAGATGCAGTGATGCTCTCGGCAGAATCTGCTGCTGGTGACTTCCCGACAGAAGCTGTTAAAACCATGGAAAAAATCGCCGTGGAAGTTGAGCAGGACGAGAACTACCGTTCCATCATCCATGCCCAACGTACAGAACCAGAAGCAACCGGCGCTGACGCAATCACTGCTGCAGCTCATCAGGTCGCTGAAACTCTGGATCTGGCAGCGATTATCTGCTACACCGCATCTGGTGGCACAGCATTGCGCGCGTCCCGCGAGCGTCCAGCGACTCCCATAATTGCGTTTTCTCCTGAAATCACCACAGTTCGCCGCCTGACTATCGGTTGGGGTCTGCACTGTGTAGCCAATCAGGATGCTGCGACCGAAGAAGACCTCATCGATCGCGCATGCTGCCTTGCAAACACCGAAGGTTTTGCAAGGCCAGGTCAGCGGATTCTGGTCTCTGCAGGTGTTCCATTCGGCACCCCGGGCTCCACAAACATGCTGCGTGTTGCATTCGTGGGCTCCAAAGACGCTTAACGCGTCAGAAGGCATAATTTAAATCAATAAAAAGCCCGTGATTTCATATGATGGGCTTTTTCTTTTAATCTATTAAATAGGCTTGTTCCAACGCAAGGAACTTCGCAGACCCACCCATGTTTTAAAGCTCGCAATTGAGTTCTGTGAGCCATTTACTCTCGCAACAAAGGCGACGGTCAATCTCCGGATCCAGCGCATGGCTTGCGACCTGTACTCTGTAAGTTTGCGGCAGACGAGCCGGGATGTCCCATAGCTATGAGTGAGCCACTTTTGCATCGTTCCGACGTCGCTGAAGCTCAAATCCGTACATTAATAGGGCGGCTATTTTTGCGAGTAATCTATCAAAGGTGCATAGTTTTCGTGCATCATCAGGTCATTAAGGTTTATCTTGCCAATTTTGTGCACAAGGCTGGCAACCACAACAAGCCCACTTTTTGCGGTTTAGATATTAAGGTTTCAGCAAGCGTGAGCATAGAAAATGCCCGGGATGACTGACCGCAGCTCATACCCATCAACGCTTTTCAACTGCATCGTCTGCATAATGCCAGCGTTGTTGATGAGAGTAACAGTTTTGGTGTATAGTTAAGCGAAGGTTTCTGCGGCATGGCGAAAGAACGAGAGATCACTCAGGTCCGGTTAGTGAGATCTATTCTTCCCTTCGTCTTAATTTGTAGCGCTTGATGGACGATTGGACCTTTCGCAGCATTCCGGCAGCCGATAACCAACCGCATTTGCAAGCATTTTGGCCGCTTCAAAACCGATTAATGAGTTACCGCCTGTTATGATATAAATTTCATCCTCATGAGAGGACAGTAATCTGCAGTCCGGCTGGATACTTTCCTACCCTTGTTCGCTCTGCTCATTTCAATCTCTAATGCGCGTCACCAATTCATGCTGCATAATGAACATGACAATAATTACCTAAATTGCCAACCAGGTAAAAATGAAAACAAACTTTGACAAAAAGAAGGCATTGGGCGTTTTTGCTCAATATGGCTTCCGAAAGACCTCAGTCGGTGATGTTGCAACCGCTGTCGGCCTCTCACGCCAATCGCTCTATAAAAAATTTGGAAGTAAGGAAGAATTGTTCCAGACCATTGTCAAGCAGTACTCTGAAGAGGTTGGGCTTCAGGCCCTGGAAATTCTTGAGGAAAAGACCAATAAATCCAAATTTCGCATCCTCCGCGCTTTGGACGTGATCATAGGTCAGCATGTTGATCTGATGAGAAACTCCGTCCATGGCACCGAGCTGTTTCAGATGGGTGAGCGGGTCATATCTGCTGTTGGCAATGGCATCATGCCCCAGGTCATGCTCAAAATTGCAGACGTGATCCTGGAAACACATGAAGCCCGAACCAAAGAACAAGCAGAAGACGACGCCTTCATCCTCTATACCCTCGCCAAGGGTCTCTCTCTGACGGCCGCAAGTTATGCGGAGTATAGAACGAGCCTCACCAGAGCTGCAAACCGCCTGCTGGACTAGCCAAGGGGGCCAAAGCTAGTGATACTGCCCCCATAACTCTTCACGTAAGCTTTTAACAGCGTCCTGAGCATTTTCCAGCAAAGGGTAGATGCTCAGGACATGCTGCAACACTTTGAGCGCTTTTTCATTCTTTCCAGTCTTCCTCAGGATCATGGCAAAACCAGAGAGTGCAGGATAATGGCGAGGCTCAATCTGAAGGACCTGCTCGATATCAGCAAGTGAACGACCTAAATCCTCTTTCAAAAAATGCACGGTCGCACGGCGGTTCCATCCTTCCACATATCCGGGATCCAGACGAACAACCGTATCCAGCAAATCAAGAGCTAATCCGTACTCTTTCCCCTCAATGGCTTTAGCAGAACGCATCATAAGCAAGTCAAGCGTATGACTCCCGGACTGCATGAAGAGGCTGTGTATGCTCCTGGAGATTGTTTGCGCATCACTTAATGTATCCGCATCTCTCAGCTCAAGGAACAAAGCATCCAGAAGCTGTGCGCGTGTGTAATGCGCAGGGACACCAGGCCCGGGCGCAGAATGCCCTATCTGAGCCGGACCTCCGGCAGGGCCATTTAGAGCAGCATCCGGGCCAGTACTGAGCTTAGGATGTCTCTCTGACAGTCCACGAGTGGCTTGTACCTCTGCGGGGCTCATAACAACCGTAGTGCGCTCAGAAGCATTTAACCGCTCCACACTCAGCACAAGCAGCAGGAAACACGCAAGCGCAACCCCGCCACAGCCATCGACGCCACGTTTCAACCCGTCAGAATGTTGTGAAAAAGCCCCACCCACCGGAAAACCGGGGAACTGCAACTGTAAAGACGTCGATGCCCCTGCACCGGAGCTGTTTGGGCGAGAAAACGAAAAAGACCACATGGCAAAAGCATCTCACTTTTGCCATGTGGCTTGCAATTCTCAGAATCCATGGTTTTGCGCTCTGGTTTAGTTCAAATCAGAGCGAAAAATTTAACCTTGCCGCGCTTTAAAGCGTGGGTTCTTTTTGTTGATGATGTAAACGCGACCCTTGCGGCGTACCATTCGGTTATCACGATGGCGGCCCATGAGTGCCTTAAGAGAGTTCTTAATCTTCATTATCCTACCCCCGGTTAGGGACAATAACTTAGGGATCCTGAAGTACCACGATCCGCCAGTGAAAAGAGGCGCCATGCGCCTCCAGTGTACAGTCTCTGATTTTGCCGCGCTGCGTTCTTACGAAGCGGCGCAGGTTCTAAAACCAAGACCCGCTCCGCCGGATATACATCTAAGATGTTACCGACGAAAAATGGTGGGCGTGACAAGGATCGAACTTGTGACCCCTACGATGTCAACGTAGTGCTCTCCCGCTGAGCTACACGCCCGAAACTTTAAAAGATGCTCGCCCGTCAGCGCTTTAACGCAACGGTGGTGAGCCATATAAGAGGAATCTGGAGAACGTGCAAGTCTAAAAATAGAAATATGCTGAATCTGTCCACATTCACCCCTGTAAACTGACTAAATGAGCATTTTCTCCACTTCGCGTACCAAATCTTTTAAGTGAAAAGGCTTGGAAAGAACTTTTGCATCCTGAGGCGCCTTGGAATCAGGATTAAGCGCAACAGCCGCAAATCCGGTGATGAACATGACTTTCAGGTCCGGATCAAGTTGTGTAGCTTTTCGAGCTAACTCAATGCCATCCATCTCTGGCATCACAATGTCAGTCAACAAAAGGGCAAAGGGCTCTTCGCAAATACGTTCGTATGCGCTCTTTCCATTATCAAAGGAAACAACAGTGTGCCCAGCCTTCTCGAGTGCCTTGGACAAGAACTGGCGCATGTCATTATCGTCTTCCGCGAGCAGAATTCGAGACATGTTCGACAACCTTAAAACTCCAGGTGCAGCGACGGGCTTCTCTTTTCAAAGCCGCCCCGTAAATAAACAGAATGTGTCAGACGCACTCGCCCCTCGCAATCCGACAGATTCCGAATACTGTACGCTGTTAGAAAAAAGGAAACTACTCGGGAATACCTGTCAAAACAATAGGGACAAATGAAACAGGTTCACTTCTGATAAGACTTCAGCATCAATTGAGGGTCCAGAACCACACCAATCTTGTTAGCCTGGCAAAATCTCACAGTTCTCCTTCTTATTTCATAGGCGAACTTTCTGAAGTCTGGCCCATACGCTGATCTCGTTCTATAGTGCCGGGGATTGCGGCAATAAGGGACGTAGGCTCTGTGACAGTATTGGAAGATCATCATATTAAGGCAGTAGCGAACTACAGCAGTGCGCCCGGCACCGGAGATCAGGTACCCGCATTTGAGGTGCTCTCCCCAGATGAACATTCTGTCCCTTTTATTTTTAACAGCCCCCATTCAGGGCGCGCGTACCTGTCGTCATTCCTGCAAGCCTCCCGGCTGGACACCACCCAGATCAGGCAAAGCGAGGATGCATTTGTTGACCTTCTCATTAAAGATGTCGAGCAACTAGGTGCGCCGATTTTAAAAGCCAACTTCCCGCGCGCCTACCTTGATGTGAATAGAGAAGCCTACGAGCTTGATCCAAAAATGTTCGAAGGCAAGCTACCTACGCACATCAACTCGCGTTCTCTGCGTGTTGCAGGGGGCCTTGGCACTATCGCTCGCATCGTGGGTGAGCGTAGAGAAATCTACCACACGCGCATTCCGGCAGAAGAAGCGCTGGATCGCATCGAGCAAGTCTACAAGCCCTACCATAACACCCTGCGTGGTCTTTTAAGCAACGTACAGGACAAGTTTGGTCTCGCAGTCCTGGTAGACTGCCATTCAATGCCGTCCGCCAACTCAAACAAGAACCACGACCCCAAAGCTGATTTTGTCATTGGGGATAGATTCGGTACCAGCTGCTCTGCCTGGCTTTCATCCTGCGCGGTCGGGCTACTGCAAAACATGGGCTACAACGTAGCCCTCAACTGCCCTTATGCTGGCGGCTACATCACAGAGAACTACGGCAAGCCAGAACGCGGCGTACACGCGCTGCAGGTTGAAATCAACCGCGCACTCTACATGGATGAGCACACCCACCAACCACACTCTGGTTTCCATGACCTGCGCAAAGATCTGATGGAGTTCATCACCGCCTTGGTCGAGATGGTGACTGAAAGCTTTACCAGAAAAACCCTGGCTGCAGAATAACCTGCAGCGCTAGTCCATACTGCCTTGAAACCAATCCAGACATCATTGCCAACACGTGTCGAGCCTGCTGGCCTGAAACCATCCTGCGCCCTTTAAAAGCTGGCTCATCAAAATAGTGAAATGGAGACGTTGAGACCCATTCAGGACGATGCCCCTGGTTACCGGCCAGCATAAAGCCGAGAGAGCAATAGGCACCAATAATCAGCTTGTCTTGCGTCTCTTCATCTGAGCGTAGATATCGGGTAGACGCATCAAAGCTGTGGCCGTGATAATAACCGGAATAGCAGGAATACATTCCAGCGGTAATATTGGGATTGGCCACCTGCTCCTGAAGCGGAATCCCCTTAAACGGACTCTCAAAAAAATTCGGCACCTTAATCTCCCCTTGCCTGCACCTTCCTACGACGGAGAACATTAACAACCAGACAAAAAAAGGCCGCGCTCATCTGGAGGCGGCCCTTAGTCCAGGGAGGAAACACCCTTCGCGAAGGGCGGCGCAGACACTGAATGTCGCGCTGCAACATGAAACGCATCGCAAATACGTCAAGCATTCAACGCAGGAATCGGTCGGTTCCTATACGAATTGGTCTGTTTTTATCCTTGAGACAACACGCTGATTTTTCACGGTTCATGGCCATTAATATGACTTACGTAAGATAAATCCAGAGCGTGTTCCGAAATAATGGCTCCTGTTTTCGGATAAGAATACGCATAAAATAAGGGATTACGCAACCTGATGTCTGGAAATTGCGGTGGCGGCTTTATTCATCTGTGCTTTCCCATTTGATATATGCCTTGGTTTCTGTTTCCCATTTTTCGTCGATTTCGA